>CADCOU010000168.1 GCA_902803155.1 uncultured Lachnospiraceae bacterium
CTGCCTTTTCTTCCGGGGTTTCCTCTCCCGGTATGCGGAAACCGCCCTGTCTCATCCCTTCGAGGAACGTTTCCTCTGATATGCCGAGCCGCTCTGCCGCAGCCTCAGGGCTGTACAGTCCCTGCTCGACGTCTTCATATCGTTCGCGCAGGCGTATGTCCTCTGCGCTCCGGGAAGCAGCCAGAGCCAGTTCCCTTGCCTTCTCCACCAGGACAGCCTCCGCCTCGGCTATATTGAGTTCTGCCTGAGTCGGATTTTCTTCTGTTTTTTCCTGTCCGCTCTCCTCCGGCTGTCCGGCTCCGTCGTGCACAGTAAAATAATTATCATCAGCAGATCCCGGCGGGATGCGGAGCTCTCTCTCCGTGCGGATCCTGCTGACCAGCTGCGGCAGCTGGATCAGGATACCGATCCCGGCCAGGGCAAGCGGGAGAATGTTCCGGTACATTCCTTCTGACAGCTCACGCATCTCCGGCAGATAAGGAATCTGCGCATAGGATACAAAAGACTCGGTCAGAAGTCCGAGAATCGTTCCTCCAAGCAGCGCGGCAAGCAAAAACCGCAGTTTCTTTGCAAGCAGGGCAAACAACGCGCCTGCCGCGATCGCGATAACCAGGCGCAGGATCCTCCCCGGATTCTCCGTCAGATCTTTCTTCAGGATCTCCGGTACCAGCCAGGTCGCGAATGCCGTGCCGAACAGAAATCCCACTGCAAACTGGAATACCCTTTCCAGAAATGCATTCAGAATTCCGCAAACGGCACCGGCAGCAAGTGCATACAGAAGAAGCCTCACTTCATCAATGTCCGTATACCCCTGCAGGATCACAAAACAGACCGCAAAACCAACTGCAAATCCGGTCACAGATCTTGCATATTTCTGCATCTGCAGTCCGCACAACAATTCGAGCAGCGCACACCCTGCAAGCAGAAAAACGATCCCGACCAGGATCCCCTGCATCCATATACTCATCTGCATGATCCGATTCCTGCATTCGGTCAGTGCGTCCGGATTCAGGTAATCTGTCACCAGATTCATCCATTCCCAATTCATTTCACATGTGCCTCAACAAACCATACTCAGACAGAAAGGCTTCGGTATGCAATCCTGCGGAGAAGTTCCTCGTCAACAGAAAACGGAGCCTTCGCACACTTTGCCGGATCCCGGGCAAGGTCTTCCGTACACGCATCCAGAGTTGTTCTGAGTACATCTTCCGGTACATCCGGAAGATTACAGCACTTCCGGTATGCATCGCAGAACTGTTCCACACTTTCAAAACCGGACAGCTTAAGCGCGCGGGCACAGTCCTCCGGATCTGCCGCCTCCAGATACCCGGTCATGAAAAAGCATACCGCCTGACCATGCGGAACACCAAGATTGTAGGTCAGTGCATAGCTAAGTCCGTGCGGAAGGCTGGTTCCCGTGTGGGCGATCGCCATACCTCCGAGCATCGCTGCTTTCATCAGGCTCTCAGCAGATGCCGCATCCAGCGGTTTCTCACCGGACAGAACCGGAAGGTTATCCTTCCATACCCGCATGCCATCCTCGGCAATCATTCTGGACATTGGTGTCGCGGAAGAATTGATGTAACTCTCATACAGATGCGACAAAGCGTCAAACCCTGTATTGCATAGCGTTCTCTGTCCTGCAAACATGAGATATTTGCCATCGATCAGGGACAGCTGCGGGAACAATTTAAACGGGATAGACTTTTTGGTCTTCAGCTTATCGTTGGAGAGGACAGATACGGCCGTCACTTCAGAGCCCGTTCCGCACGTAGTCGGTATGCACACCACAGGAACGGCAGAGCCGTCCGCACCTGATGTATAGAGATAGTCTGCGCCTTCGTCCGCATGACGGATCATCAGAGCGATGGCCTTCGCTGCATCCATAGGAGAACCGCCTCCTGCACCGATCACGAAATCAACCTTCTCCGAGAGCGCATAATCCCTCGCCTTCATGATCGTCTGCACGGAAGGATTCGGTTCTACTTCGCTGAAACGGCAGTATTCGGTTCCTATGTCATCCAGTGCCGCGCAGATATCTGCATACACGCCGCACGCGTCTGCAGAATGCCTGCCTGTTACGATCAGCGCCTTCCGGCCGTATCGCTTCATCTCCCCGGCATATTTTCTGACTGCATCATCCCCGCAGAATACTCTGGCAGGCATATAGAAACTGTCTTTCCGCATAGTGACCTCCTGTATGGCTTATGTCGCACATTCCGCAGAATCGTTATCGGCTGTTCCTGTCTTCCGGATTCTATTCCTCCGGCCAGTAAAACAGTATATCACAAATACCCTGTACGTTCCAAATCTGCAGAACAGGATGCCTCTCTGTCGCGGCTGCCGGAAATCCGGTCCTGCTATCTGCTGTCTCCTATAAACAGCGCGCGGTATTCACCGGGAGACATTCCCTTCTCCTCCCGGAACACCCTGTTAAAACTCGGAATACTCTGGAAACCCGAAAGCATAGCCACCTCTGTCAGCGTTCTCCCTCCCTGTGCGAGCAGTTCCGACGCTCTTTCCAGCCTTATCATATTCAGCCATCTGCTGTAATTCATTCCGCAGACGGTTTTGAAAATCCTGGAAAAATAGTCTCTGCTGATTCCTGCCTTTTCGGCCATCGCCCGCTGCGACAGATCGTCCGCAGTCAGATTGTTTTTAATATAGTCCGTAACCATGATCATGCGCCTCATGACATCATCAGAATAACTGCATTGCTCCGTTGCTCTCAGTTCCGGCGCAAGCTCATCCCTGTACTCATCAAGAACCAGCATGAACTCCATCAGAAGCATGCAGCATCTGATCTCTCGATCCTGTCTGTCAGAAAAAAAGACGCTCTTCATATTATCCGTGATCACCTTCAGACGGGCCGCAAGCTGCGGATGCACGCTTACACGGATCACATGCAGATTCCGGTAGAAATGCATGATCCTCCGGAGATCAAACAATGAGTTTATAAAGGCGTTGCTGAACTGAATTATCAGTGATTTATCCCTGTCCGCATCGACGATCGCATGCATCTCCATAGGCCAGGCGAGCACGATATCATTCTCTGCGAGGTGATATGTGTTCTGACCGACCTTGTATATATTGACACTGCCCGGGCCGACAAGCAGTATCTCTCCGTAAGAATGCCAGTGCGTCTGGTAGCTTCTTCCCACATTACCGGTGGACATGTTAAACGCACTTATATTGTCAAAATCATATACTTCATACCGGCTGTAATCCATATTTCATCCCCTGCGGCAGGCCGCATATACTCATATCAAAACTGATTATTGATCATTCGGCTTTTAATAAGTGTCCTGCCGAAATCAGGAATATAGTAAAATAGCATAACCGACATGACATAAGGGGATCCCGTAAGGCATATTCTCCTGTTTGCATTCCCGGCCTTGATTGGAAATGTTTCCAGCAGATGTACAATCTCGCCGATTCAATTATCGTCGGACGCTTCGTCGGTTCGGATGCTTTCGCCGCAGTCGGCGCGACATTTTCCATCACACTTCTCTTTTTTGCCCTGTGCAGCGGATCGTCAATTCTTACGGAACTGTCGTGGCAGCTGCATTTACAGCTGCAAACCTGATCGGGCAGCTCATACACCAGCCCTATACGACCCTCAGCGCTTCTCTTGCAACCTATTGCGGCCAGAATTTCGGCGCCAGAAAACACGGCCGTGTTATAACCGGATACAAAAAAGGCACTGTTATCATGTCTGCACTTACAGTCCTGCTGATGTTGCTGATGCAGGTATTAGGCAGATCGATAACAAGCCTCTTTGTGACTGATCAGAAAGTGATCGACCGTTTATACCATTCCGCTGTTTATGACGCAGTACCTGGGGCTCGGAGCTCCCGGCATATGGATATCTGCGGGTATCGTATGACTCCTTAGTTCAGTTACGGCATGGTTCAGATTCCGCACTATGCTTCGGAATAAAATGATTCCCGCGGAAAAACTTAACCTGAAGGTCAGTCAAGGATCTCCGCCGCTTCTTTCATGAGCCGGATAACAGGCAGGTGCTGCGGACACACTCCTTCGCACTGGCCGCACCCGATGCAGTCTGACGCTTTTCCGCTTCTCCGGATCAGGCCGGAATAGAAATTCTTTGACCTCCAGTCATCCGGGTAACGGCGCAGGGTATTGATGGTGCGAAAGACATCCGGAATGCTGATCTGCTGAGGACATCCGTCGCAGCAGTATCTGCACGCAGTGCAGCCGATCTGCGGTACACTGAGCAGTTCGTCTGTCACTTCATCCACGATGCGGAGCTCATCTTCCGCAAGAGGCTCGAAGCCGGTAAACGTGCGGATATTGTCTTCCATCTGGGCTTCACTCGACATACCTGACAGGATCGTCATAACCCCCGGCTGCGTACCGACGAATCTGAGTGCCCAGGAAGCCACGGATCTTTCAGGCTGCCTCTCTTTAAACTTCGCCTCCGCTTCCGGCGGCATGCTGGCAAGCATACCGCCGCGGACAGGCTCCATAACAATGATCGGTATGTTTCTCTCATGCAGGATCTCATACAGCTTCTGAGAGCGCACTACCGGATTGGTCCTGTCCAGATAATTGAACTGAATCTGAACGAACTCGACCTCGGGATGTGCGTCCAGGATCGTTTCCAGCAGTTCCGGACTTCCGTGGAATGAGAATCCGAAATGTCTGATCTTTCCCTCTGTTTTGCGCTCCATGCACCAGTTGAAACAGTCGTATCTGACATAGGTATCGATATTGGCATCCTCAACCGAATGCAGCAGGTAAAAATCAAAATA
>CADCOU010000169.1 GCA_902803155.1 uncultured Lachnospiraceae bacterium
AAAGCGTTCTGCGAATTTGTTGAGAGAGACCGTAGCGGTATTGCCGGCCTTGACTTCTACCGGGACAACTTCCCCGTTTTTCTCAATGACAAATTCGAGCTCGGAATTGTCGTCAGGCTTATAGTAATGCAGGGAATAGCCGTTCCGGAGAAGCGTCTGGGCAACAAAGTTTTCGTATATGCCGCCCTTCGCCGGACCGGTCAGTTTACCGCCCAGCATCGCCTGCTTTGTCGCAAACCCGTATAAGGCCATCAGCAGGCCGGTATCGTTCAGATAAACCTTGAACTCGTTATCCTTTTCATAAGCGTTCAATGGCAGCAGCGGTGTGGATACATTGCAGCAGATACCGGCAAGAGACGCGTCGTGCAGCCACTGGATGCTGTCTCCGAATTTTCTTGCCGTTGCTTTTTTCTCAACCTCGGAATACTTGAACTTCTTATTCTCCCGGGCAAGCTGGCGGGGGATACTGTCGTAGCAGTTCCTCACCTTTACCTTTTCTGCACCTTTAGCGTGCTGAGAAATGTCGTCGGCATAGGAGGAGAGGATCTTGTCCTGAATCATCTGAACCCGGCCAAAATCCTTATTATCCATAAAGTCCGCGGCAGCCTCGGGCATGCCGCCGACAACGATATACTCGCGGACGAGGGCTTCATACTTCTCGTTCAGCTGATCCGGAACTTTAGTTTTGCTGTCATAGAATTCCCGCAGATAGGCAATGGCATCTGCGGAATAGCCATATGCCCATAAAAACTCCTCAAAGTCGAGCGGGTACATGGTGATGGGCTGTTCATAGCCCACCGGGATAGATTCCACCTCTTTCACATCACGATCCGCATCCTGCCCGTAGGCAAGCCCCAGCAAAGAGCCGGAAGCGATGACATCCACCCGCTTATCCTGCGCAAGAAACTTAAGCGCAGTCCGGGCATTTGCACATTTCTGGATCTCATCAAGAAAGATCAGTGTTTTTCCGGGAATGATGGCCGCGCCGGGAATATTTGCCGTGATATTCTTGCAGATCGTTTCCGGCGTCCGTTCCCCGTCAAAAATGACGCGAAGACCGGGATTTTCGAGAAAGTTGATCTCGATAAAACTCTCATATTCCCTTTTCCCGAATTCACGCACCAGCCAGGTCTTTCCTACCTGTCTGGCGCCTTTGATCAGCAGGCAGTCCGCAGACCTGTTCTCTTTCCATTCCTTCAGCCGGGCATACATTTTTCTTCTTAGAAAAGCCATCATCAGCCCTCCTTCCTTACCCTATATTTCACAGCATTTCCGGTGGATTGTCAAGAAGAATGCATAAAACAGGGTATTACAATTTCTCAAAAATGCATATTTTAGGGTATTCTATTTCTCGGAAAATGCATATTTCAGGTGGTTTGCAAAGTTAACGTCGAGTTATGATCCTTTTTACAAAAGACACATATGGCAGATAATTTGGTGTTGTAGTAAACTGATGAGTAGAGAAACTTAATGGGGGAAGTTCATCTTACAGGAGCTATGCACGATGAATTACAGTCCAAACGATCAGGGTGGTCCCTACATTTTTATCAGCTACCCGCATCAGATCCGTCCGCAGGCCGAGAAGGTCATCCGGGCGCTGCAGTCTGCCGGGTACAGGGTATGGTTTGATCAGGGCCTGTTGGTGGGCAGCGAGTATAACGAAGTGATCGCAGAGCGCATTGCCGCCTGCGAGGTGTTCTGCTGCCTGCTGACCAGCGATTACTATCAGTCGCAGTATTGCCGGCAGGAATTTCTGTTTGCCAAGGAGGAAATGAAAAAGCCGATCATCCCCGTTTACATAGGGGAGATCGCGGAGATCAAGTCCTCATTGCCTTACGGCCTTCGGATGTGGCTGACCGGCGTGCATGCCATGGCGCTGACCACGGAGTCTGAACTGGTCCGGCAGATGGAAATGTCGGGGTTGATCGATAAATGCAAAGTCGCCGAAACAGCGCCAAAGCCAGCTAAAGGGCTGCCGGCAGGGGATGAGCAGCCGGATGAGGATTCCGCGGTGCTGCCGCCGGATCAGCGGATAACCCTGGTCTGCCTTGACCATGACCTCACGATCGAGATCGCAAAAAGCCCCTGCACGATCGGTGCAAGCTTTATTGCGGATTACCGGCTTCTTCACCGCCTGGTCAGCAAGCTCCACGCTGCGGTCAGAGTGACGGACGGCCGGGTTTTCCTGATGGACCTTACTTCGACGAACGGCACCTACATCAACGGGGAAAAGCTGTTTCCGAAGGCGGAGTACGAAGTAAGAGAGGGTGACATCGTTTCCTTTGCGGATGCCAGGTTCCGGGTTGTAAAAGGAGCCGGTGTGATTGGCGCGGCGAATGACGCGGTAAACGGTGCTGTGAGCGAGATGGCACTCGGCACGGCGTATCCCGTGTTTCTTGCTGTGGACTGCTCGGGCTCTATGATGGGCCCTCGGATGAACACTTTAAATACTGTCTTGAAACAGTCCATTGCGCAGCTCGGGTTTGCAGCAGAGCGAAGAGAGGACGTCCCGCTCATGGTCAGAGTCCTTGCGTATTCTACAGGGGCGAAGTGGATGACGCCGGCCCCGGTCAGGGCACAGGACTATGTATGGAAAAATCTGGAAGCCGGCGGCCAGACGGATATGAACAGGGCGTTTGTCCTCCTAAGGAACCAACTGGATGAACTGGCATCTTGC
>CADCOU010000170.1 GCA_902803155.1 uncultured Lachnospiraceae bacterium
CCTCCACAGGCCGAACATTTTACAACTCCCATTGTCATACCTCCATTACCATGTTTGTTGCGCACATGGTTTCTACCCATTGTTAACAGTTACTGGAAGTATGATAATCCGATTATTCCCTGTGCAGGTCGCCGTCCCGGCGACAATTTCTTTCTACCGTTTATGCTTCCTCCAGATCATGAAGAATTTCGGAGAGGGTCTTATCATCTATATCTACTTGTATGGAAAGATCAATGTTCAGTTCCTCTACGGAAAGCCGGCCTGCTATGCAGTCGTTCAGAGCTTTCAGTCCCCTGACACTTTTTTCATACAGAATATCAAAGATCCGGAAAGCATCCTGTGATATGACGAAAAAGAAGCGTTCCATAATCGTCCGGTAATCGTCATCTGTATCGATCAGGCTGAATGACTGCCGCCACAGCAAAGTGCGCTTATATATCCCCATGAGCTCTTCCACGGAATCCATGATCGCCTGTACATCTCCCGGTGTATCTGAATCCCCGACAGCCTGAGTAAGGCTGTGATTCATGACGTCGGCCGCGTCATCAAAAAATCCTTCCAGCGTCTTGAGTGCTTCCGAGATCCAATTCATCAGATCCTCTTTCTCATGAAACGACTTTGCTACCGCACCGGCGCACCACTCTGGAAGCCGCAGTGCCCTGACCTTCTGCAGCCACTGATAGTTCACGATGATACCGCCGAAAAGAAGCCGGTATTCCCAGAACCTCCCTTTTTCCTCTGCGGTTTCCTGCATATCGGCAGGATAGCCATAGAGCAGCTTTTCCTGCTCCTCAGGCCGCGGATGAGCACCTTCCCTCTCGAGCGCTGTCATCAGTTCGCGGAAGTTTTCATCCACCATGTAATCCATATAGTTGATCTCATCCTCCGTGTACCCGGTCAGTTCGCGGAGGGTTGCGATTCCGTTTTCCCTCAAGGCCTGTCTTGTCATCGATGATAACGGATATACTTCTATTGATTCGTCCAGCCGGTTTACCTCTGTCCCTTCTGCCGCATCATCCACAGCATGTACAGATGTCTGTTCATCTTTTTTTCCCAGCTCCGAACGTTCCATTCGGATATACAGTTTCCAAATGATTCGACATCTGGCCTCCTCACAGGTATCACAATGTACTTCTATCCCAAGCTCTTCGGCAAGATTATCCAGAGATGTGTCTCTGACCCATGGCATATGGTTTACAGCCATCTTCTGGGTGTCGATCACATGGTTCGAGAATGGCAGTCCCAGCTGTATCCCGTATGCCTCTTCCAGCTTCGGAAGGATCTCATCTGTTATGTCATGACTGACAATGGGCAGATAACCAACAAACTCTTGGAAAGCCGCAATGGCTTTCCTGTAACTATCCGGATCTTTCCTGCTAATATTCCTCCGAAAGCTGTCTTTCTCCTTGCCGTTGATCACCTTGATAGCAAAGATACTGCTGATTTCCTGCTCTTCGTCAGCCCATGGTATAAAATCCGCCACAGCGTAGGATCCCTGATATCCCTGTCTGGGGATCTGTGCCATGTCATCCGGCAGAAGGAATTCTCTCATATACAGATCCACCCAGATGGAATATGGCGTTTTTTCTGAACCGGGTGCAACAGCGCCCTGCATGGGAGGGTCGGCAGGCATTATACCATAGATATATTTCCCGGCTTTTAAAAGAGCACCGATGATCCCGTTCTCATGCCGGGGAATGTAACCGAGTTTTCTTCCCTGGCTGTCCAGCGCCATCACCGCGTGCTCATCATATGTGTTATCAGGCTCCGCCACGAACGAAACCCGGCTTCCCGGTTTCAGGTCTTCCACCAGCTTATCCGAACCACCCAGAAATCTTGTTCCAACGATTGCCTGCCGGAGAAGGAAAATGTCCTTCATGAAGGGGGATGGAATGTCAAGGCGAGAATGCATCAGCTCCGTAAGGGACAAGCCGGTTTTTTCCGGATCTGACAGAGTAAAGTCATCCTTTTTACTATTCTGTTCCTCGAAGCTCATAACTTCTCACCCTTCCGGAGTTTTTCTTTTAATTCATTGATGAAGGCTTCCAATTGCCGGTTCATCTCCCGAACATTATCGATTTTCGACTGAATCCCGCGCCGGACCTCTTCCACGGCAACCGGATCTTCCAGGAAGGACTTCATCTTATATGGGAAATCCGCCTTGATATGGTCAATCTCCAGTTCCAGAAGCCGGAGCCGCGTTTTCAGTTTTTCAAGCAGTTCCCGGAGCTTTTCCCGGCCCTCCGGCGTATCATCAAAGACATCTTCCGGCGCATCCATTCCGGACAGCTCGTCCCATATCTTTTCAAGCTGCGTCAGATCTCCCTCCTGCTGTGCTTTTACAGCGCGGTTCCACAATTCTTTTTCATGTTCTGTAAGGTTTGGATGGACATCCGGATGCAGGCGTTTAACGATCTTCCGATATAACCGTTTGATCTTATCCGCTACAGTCTCTTCTTTTGTCGACTTGTCAGCAGGCTCGCCTTCATTAGGTTTTCCTGAGGAATCGCCGGTTTGTTTTTGCTGTTCCGATCCGTCGTCTTCTTTATCACCAGCTCATGCATTTCTCCGGTCAGCTCTGTCCTGTTCCTTCTCCCCGCTCCAATGCTCGTTATCTCCACCCGCTTCTCTTACTTTTTCCTTTTCCTTCTGCTGCTTCTCCCTGGCCTCTTTCTCCTGGCGATCATGCTTCGACCATTGCGACTCTTCCCACTTCTTTTTGAATTCCCGGGCTTCCTCCGCCTTACGGTTCAGGTCTTCCTCGTATTCCTTGTTCTCATTCTTTGCTTGTGCCTCTGCCTTTTCCATGGACGGTTCCTGCTGCTGGTTCATCTGAGCCTGCAGGATCTCGACG
>CADCOU010000171.1 GCA_902803155.1 uncultured Lachnospiraceae bacterium
ATCTCCCGCCTTCACGTCGGAGGTTGAGAAAAAGATCCGCGAGATCATCTCTTCCCTGAGCCAGATGGTGCACGGCTTTGACTTTACACGCCTGATCACGCTCTATTACCGGGCTTTTCTGTCTGACGATGATGAGACCCGCGGGAAGGTCGTCAAGTGGCTCCGCGGCGAATACGGAACAAAGACGGAAGGACGGCAGGATCTCGGTGTAAACGTGATCATCACGGATGATGACTGGTACGATTACCTGAAGCTGTTCGCCATGTTCTTCCGGCTCGCCGGCTACCGGGGCATGCTGATCTTCATTGATGAGCTCGTGAACATCTATAAGATCCCGCAGTCCATAACCCGGAACAACAATTACGACAAGATCCTGACCATGTACAATGACACGCTCCAGGGCAAGGCACAGTATCTGGGGATACTTATGAGCGGAACGCCTCAATGCATCGAGGATACCAGAAGGGGCGTCTACAGTTACGAAGCTCTGCGCTCCCGTCTGGCCGAAGGTAAGTTCTCCAGGGAAGGCGCCCGCGATCTGCTCGCCCCCGTCATCCGCCTGGAAGCCCTCACTTCGGAGGAGATGATGGTGCTCTGTGAGAAGCTTGCCGACATGCATGCAGGGCTCTACGGATATCCCAGAACCGTCACCACCGGCGACCTGGTTGTCTTCATCCGGATCGAGTACGGAAGGATCGGCGCGGATTCGCATATTACCCCGCGTGAAGTGATCCGCGACTTTATCGAGCTCCTCGACATCCTGTACCAGCATCCGGAGAAGCATGTCGCGGAGCTTCTGGATTCGGACGAGTTCTCCTACGCGAAGAGCGATGCGGTCAGCGATGAACCTGTCGACGAGGAGTATGCGGATTTTATCTTATAGGGATACAGCGTTTTGAAGACTGAAACAGATCACTGTATCCGGGAGTTTGTGAATGGATATCTTCTCACGTTATGCCGATTTTATACAGGACTTCATCTACCGCAGCCGCTGGGAAAACCTGAGGGCGATCCAGGTTGCGGCAGGCGACGCCATCTTCAATACGGATCAGAATGTGCTCCTGTGCGCCTCCACTGCATCCGGTAAGACAGAGGCTGCGTTCTTCCCGATCCTTACGGAATTCACGGAAGACCCTCCGGCATCCGTCGGCTGCCTGTATATTGCTCCTCTGAAGGCCCTGATCAACGACCAGTTTCTGCGGCTGAACGACCTGTGCGAGGAAGCACATATTCCGGTCTGGCACTGGCACGGCGATGTCTCTTCCTCCCATAAGAAAAAGCTCCTGAAGCACCCTTCGGGGATCCTGCAGATCACCCCGGAATCGCTGGAAGCCCTTCTGATGCACAAGCACAGTGAGGTTCCGAAGCTGTTCGGGGATCTTAGATATGTGGTGATCGACGAGATCCATTCCCTCCTCCGCGGCGACCGCGGCGGACAGTGCATGTGCCTGATCCAGCGACTGTGCAGGATGTCCGGAGCTGATCCACGCCGGATCGGTCTTTCCGCAACGATCGGAGATCCCGAGGAAGCGGGCCGGTTCCTGTCTGCAGGAAGCAGCCGGGGATGCGTCATCCCGGACATTCAGGCAAAAGGGATGCGGTGGCGGCTGTCCATGGAGCATTTTTACAACTGCGCCCCCCAGGCGTCTGATATCGTGGAGAATCCGGAAAAAAGCACATGGATGGGCGGGATTCCGTCCGGGAGCATACGCCCGGCCATAGGTACTTCGAAACCGCAGGCGGACAAGCCGGTTACTGGTCTGGCAGCCGATGAGGCAGACTTGGTCATTTCCGATGGTGGATCAGCCAGAGATCAGAAAAGACCGGACGTTACCGTCCTTCCCCAGTCCAGGTCGGATTCTGCACCGACCGACAAGGCTCCCCTCACGGCAGATCCGGGTATGGGCTACATCTTCGAACACACCCGCGGCAGGAAATGCCTGGTCTTCAGCAATTCCAGGGAGGAATGCGAAGAGGTCACGACGACCCTGCGCGCTTACTGTGAGTACAATCATGAGCCGGACCGGTTCCTGATCCATCACGGCAATCTTTCGACAGCCTTCCGCGAGACTGCGGAAGATGAGATGCGTGATGACGACTCTGCACTTACCGCCTGTACGACCGCGACGCTGGAACTTGGCATAGACATCGGGAAGCTGGAGCGCGCCTTCCAGATCAACGCCCCTTTCACGGTTTCGGCATTTCTCCAGAGAATGGGCCGCACAGGCAGACGCGGCGAGCCCTGTGAGATGTGGTTTGTCATGCGTGAGGAACACGCGGAAGCGCGTGACCTGCTCCCGGATAAGATCCCGTGGCCCCTGCTGCAGGGGATCGCACTGGTACAGCTCTACCTGGAGGAGCGCTGGGTCGAGCCGCCGCGAAAGGGACGACTCCCGTTCAGCCTGCTCTATCATCAGACCATGAGCACACTGGCATCCGGCGGGGAGATGTCTCCTGCCGAGCTGGCGTCAAGGGTTCTCACGCTGGCACCGTTTGAAAATGTCACAAGGGATGATTTCCGTATCCTGCTGAATGACCTCATCGAAAAGGATCACATAGAACTGACCGAGAACAGGGGGCTCATCGTAGGACTCTCCGGCGAGCGGATCACGAACAGCTTCAAGTTCTACGCGGTCTTTCAGGAAAATGAAGAATACAGCGTCCGCTGTGAGTCCCAGGAGATCGGGACTATCGTCAAGCCGCCCCCAATCGGTGACCGCATCGCGATCGCGGGACACGTCTGGGTCGTGGAAGAGGTGGACCGGACGCACCACCAGGTATACTGCCACATGATCAAAGGGCGGGTCCCTGCTTATTTCGGCGTTGAGCCCGGCGACATCCACACAAAGATCCTGGAACGCATGAGGCAGGTCCTGCTTGATACCGACCTGTACCCGTACCTTCTGAAAAATGCACAGGCAAGGCTCATGACCGCCCGCGTGGACGCGCTGCATTCCGGCATCGGTTACCGTCCCCTGGTGTGCCTGGGCGGCAGCATGTACTGCCTCACACCCTGGCTCGGGAGTTATTCCTTCCTCGCACTGGAGCGGTTCCTCAGGATACGCTGCGCGAAGCGGCTGGGGCTCAAGGGATTTAACTCGGTACGCCCGTATTTCTGTCAGTTTACGCTGGGCGTCAGCGAGCAGGAATTCTTCACGATTCTGCGCGAAGAAGCGGATGCCGGGATCGATCCCATGGAACTGCTCTATCCGAAAGAAGTACCGCTCTTCGACAAATACGATGACATCCTTCCGGAAGAGCTGGTGCGGAGAGGCTTCGCCTATGGAGTTCTTGATATTCAGGAGATGATTCAGCGGATCAGGGAATGGACGTAATATCAGAGATTGGAAAATGAGAAGCATCAGACGGGCCATCCTCTTCTGATGCTTCTTTGAACGTCTGGTTATTCTGTTTGGTTGTTCTGCTTCACACTTTCCCGGTATCTTTGACCAGGAGCCAGGCCATCACATGGACCGACTGCTGAAATTTGCCTGCGTGTATCAGTTCTTCGATCTCTTCCGGACGGAACTTCCTGATATTCAGGACTTCTGTCTCGTCCAGATTCTGTCCGCTCATTTTCCGGCAGTTCTCTGCCCGGAAGATGAAGGCATAGTTGTCCGCTATGGTTGCGTTGGACGGCACGGTCAGAAGATGCGTCCACTCTCCGGATACGTATCCGGTCTCTTCGAGGAGTTCTCTCTTTGCCGCCTCCAGGGCATTCTCGGCATATTCGGGCGAACCGTATTCTTTCCCGTCGACGCGCTCTATGCCTCCTGCCGGGAATTCCGTCGTGACTTCCCGGATCCCCTGCCGGAACTGGCGCACGCAGAGGTAATTGCCTTCCTCATCCGAAGCCACGATCACCACATAGTTCCTGCGGCTGTAGCTGTAGAACGGCTCGAAGATGCGCCCGTCCGGATAACGGTAAGCGGATCTCCGGAAATCGATCCATTCATCCTGCACAAGATGTTCTGTCCGTATCTCTTCCCATGCGAGGTTTTCGTTATCCGCAATATCATTAATAGATGCCATAGTCTGTAACCTTATAGATACAATATCTGCGCTTATCCGCTCAGTCCGGAATCCTCTGTCCGTCCTTATACACTTCCCTGACATCCAGGGATTCGTCCAGAACCACTATGTCTGCCTTTCTTCCGGGAAGGAGGCTCCCGTACCGGTCCTCTTCGCCGATCGCTCTCGCCGGATTGTATGTCGCGCAGCGTACCGCCGTCTCAAGCGGGATCTGCATCTTCCGGACCGCTGTCTGCAGGCAGCCCATGAGATCCGTCACACTGCCTGCAAGGTTTCCGCCTTCTGCCAGCACGGCCCTGCTTCCGTTCACCAGGACCTTCTGTCCGCCCAGCATGATTTCCCCGTCGCCCAGGCCTGCTGCCCTGAGAGAATCGCTGATCAGGACAACCCGCTCAGCCCCGAGCATGGAAAAAGCCGCCCGGACCACAGCGGGATGCACATGGTTTCCGTCGCAGATCAGCTCTGCCGTAACGCCTTCCGAATCCGCTGCGGCTCCGACCACTCCGGGCTCTCTGTGCGTGAGTTCCGGCATAGCATTGAAAAGATGCACTGCATGGCAGGCACCCGCGCGGATCGCCCGCATGGCTGTATCGTAATCCGCATTCGTGTGGGCAAGCGAAACTCGCACCTTCCCCTTCACCTTGGCGATATAGTCTTCAAAGTCCGGATTCTCTTCCGGTGCCAGGCCTATGAACTTCACCAGGCCTCCGGAAGCTTCCAGGAATTCTCCGCAGAGTTCCGCACTGCACGGAACAATATACTTCTCGTTCTGCGCACCTTTCTTTACATGGCTGATGAAAGGGCCTTCCATGTTGATCCCGATGAGATCGGCCATGGGCAGCTTCGCATTATCCGGGCTGCCGCCGGAAGTCTGATTCTGCGCGGATGCATCCGCCTGCTCCTGTGCAAACGCAGCCGCCTGACGCAGCACCTGCTTCAGTTCCTCTGCCGGGAGCGTAAGCGTGGCAGGACAGATAGCTGTGACGCCTCGGGAAACCTCCCAGGCAGCGATCTTACGGAAAGCTTCCGGTATGCCGTCGCAGACATCCTCTCCCATACATCCGTGAAAATGAATGTCCACAAGGCCGGGTATAATATATGGTCCTTTCCGGGATCGTTCCGGCAGACAGTCTTTCCGGGTCTCCTGACTCTTTTTCTCATCCGGCCGGATCTCTCTGATCCGCCCGTTCTCCAGGATCAGCTGACCCGGATGAAAGCAAAAATCCGATCCATATATATAACCTTCCAGAACATGCATGATACCGGATCTCCTTTCTTCCTCACGAGATCTCCCCGCTGAGGATCGCGTCGATCACCCTGCTGCCGACTTTATAATTATTCTCCATCGCTGTCTCAAAGATATCGGCGGCCTCCACATTATCCTCCGATGCCAGGGATCCCGCCTCGCTGTCCGGATCCCAGAGGCTCTCAGGTGTGGCTCCGAGCATAAACACATCCATATTTACGCTGTCCCGGATGATTATATAATGATCCAGCAGCCCCATACGTTCGACTGCTTTCCCGATCGCCGCATCCTCCATCTCCGTCACGGCATACGGATCAGGGCAGTCGTAGGTTTCCGCCATCAGGACTGCATTTTCATGATCATATTCACCCTTCCAGTAATTGTCACCTGTGACAGAGGTCCCCTTCAGCACTTTGGGATCGCGCTCTGCCCATTCCTCACCGGGAAAGGCCGCACTCATAAAGTTCCGGGTACGCTCTGTCGTTTCTACCGGCACATCACTGACCAGTTTATACACCTGCTCTGTCAGGTCAGTGTCCAGTTTTACCACTGCCATCTCATCATATTCCGGATCATGGAACCAGGTGGCATCCGTCTTATCCTCCATCTCCCGGGTATCTGCATGATGTCCCAGATCATAATCGATCGCAGAGGTGACGATGAACACATCCCCCATCACACTGGAACCGGCAGCGGAACCCGCACATCCGGTTGAGAGAATGTAAGCATCCGAGAAGTCGAACCGTTCATCTGACAGTACCGCCATGGTACTGAGCGCCGCATTCACCTTCCCCATTCCAAGCACGTATAGCGCCACACCATCCTTCACGTACAGTCTGCTGCCGTCCGTTCCGCCCGGAATGTCATAAGAGTCACTGCCCTCCAGATACTCGTCGTAGTAATACTGCGCTTCTCCCGGAAAATCGCCGGACATCTCATCCACCTCGAATTTGGGCAGAATCAGAACCTTCACCGGGATCTTCTCTGTCTCTTCCGTCGCGGTTTCCTGCGCTCCTGCGGCAGATGCAGACGCCATAATCAGGAAAAACATGACAGCCGATAAAAGCCGTATATTCTTTATCATTCCCGGCCTCCTGTTACCTGTGAAACAGATTCCGTATATCCAGACGCTCTTTTGCCAGACTGACTGCAGCATTGGTCAGCACACCGCCGGCTGCAAGGAGCAGGATGATGGCGGTATCTCCCAGCGAGACCGGCGCGATCTTAAGAAGCGTACGG
>CADCOU010000172.1 GCA_902803155.1 uncultured Lachnospiraceae bacterium
AGATACTTCTCTGGCGTATTCTTCACATCCATCGCCACGTAGTCAGCAAGTCCCTCATTCACGACGGTCTCCAGCATGTCCGGATTCGTCCCGTTCGTGTCCAGTTTGACGCGGAATCCCATTCCCCGGATCCTCTTCAGGAACTGCGGGAGATCCCTGTGCAGCGTCGGCTCCCCGCCGGACACCGCGACCGCCCCGAGTCTCCCTTTTCTGGATTCCAGGAAAGAAAAGAAGGTTTCTTCGGGGAGCAGTTCATTCCCCGCAAACCGCTCCGGAAGGACCAGGTCCGCATTCTGGCAGAACGGGCAGCGCAGATTGCACCCTAAAGTAAACACCGTGCAGGCCAGTTCTCCCGGATAGTCGAGCAGGGTCAGTTTCTGAAGACCCGCAAGCTTCATGAAGCACCTCCGGACAGATAATTGCATGCTGCGATTGCGGCGTTTGCCCCGTCAGAGCAGGCTGTCGCGACCTGCCTTAAGGCTTTCGTGCGGCAGTCGCCGGCGACAAACACTCCGGCAGTCTCCGTCACGCCGGTCTCATCCGCCTCAAAGTACCCCTGGCTGCTGAGCTTTGCCAGGGACGCAAACGGTCCGTTCTCCGGAACGTGGCCGACAGAGAGGAAGATGCCGTCACACCGGACACTTTTCTCTTCTCCGTTCTCCAGGAATGTCACCCCGGTCACATGGCCATCCTGCGTCTCGTATCCCGTGACCCGTGCAGAGAGATGTGTCTCCACATCATAGTTTGAAAACAGTTCTTCCTGTGACTTTGCCTCCGCGGTGAATGCCGGCAGATCCTGCAGCATGATCAGCCTTCCGGCTGTCCGTGCAAGTATATTTGCTTCTACAAAGGCGGAGTTTCCGCCTCCGATCACCACTACATCCTTCCCTCTGTAGAAATCACCGTCACAGACCGCACAGAAATGAATCCCGTTCCCGATCAGGTCCTCTTCCCCGCTGAGGCCCAATGTACGATGCGTCGTTCCGGTGGCGAGGATCACACTTCTTGCCTCATACTCAGTGCCTTCCGCCGTCTTCACCAGAAAACCCGTTTCGCTCTTTTCGACTTCCGTCACCTTCTCCAGAGCCACTTCGCAGCCCTGACCCATCGCCTGATCCAGATAGCGGTCAGCAAATTCCTCCCCGCTGATCGAGCTGAAGCCGGGAATGTTTTCCACTTTGGGGGTATTGACGATCTGGCCGCCGAATACCTCTTTCTCAATCAGCAGCACGCTCTTCCCCATCCTGCAGCCATAGACCGCAGCTGTCAGTCCTGCAGGGCCTCCGCCGATCACTATTATATCGTACATAATTCCTCCTCTTTTCAAGCCTGCCCCCGGCAGACTTGTTTCCCACTGAGATAAGCACTGAGCAGTCTGTCTCCCACAAACTGCTCAGCTGCAATCCCTATTCATTTCTCCCGGCGGCTGCTTAACGCAGCTCCGCAGTCTGCCCGGACAGCGCCTCAGCTTATATGCTTCTCACTGTCGCATCCTTGTGCGCACCCAGCCATGCGACTGCTGCGCCTTCGCCGATATATCTTGTCCCGTCCGGGTCGATGATCGTCGGTGTCTGGGTGATCTCCAGCTCCCGGGCGATGTCCATATGCTCGGAACAGTTGACTACATTATACTCCACCTTGTTGATCCGGAAACGCTGCTCCGCGCCCTTGCACTTCGGGCAGTGGTTCTTGACATACATGGTCGGAAGCCCATTGCCTGCGTTCACCGGTGCTTCATTTGCGGCATTCCCGACAGCAGTGCTGCTGTGGTCCGCTTTCTCTTCAACTGCTGCCTGATCCCGGACAGGAGTCTTCGCTTCCGCGCCGCGCTCAATCATCACGCCGGACCT
Source organism: uncultured Lachnospiraceae bacterium (assembly GCA_902803155.1). GTDB lineage: Bacteria > Bacillota > Clostridia > Lachnospirales > Lachnospiraceae > Porcincola. The sequence continues at coordinate 1,851 of CADCOU010000172.1, forward strand.
CATCGCATCGTATACCTTGCGGTCCTTGAACTCCTGCGACTTTCCGTCATTCCAGTTCTTGACCGGACGGTAATACCCGGTGATCCTGGAGTAGACCTCCGCCTCCTTGCTGCACACCGGGCACTGGAAATGCTCGCCGGCGATGTAGCCGTGATCCGGACATACGGAGTAGGTCGGGCTGATTGACACATACGGAAGTTTATAGTTATCCGTGATCGTCTTCACGAGCTTCGCCGCGCTCTTCCAGTCCGGAAGCTTCTCACCGAGGAATGTGTGGAACACGGTTCCGGAGGTGTACAGCGGCTGGAAATGATCCTGCACGTCCAGAGCCTCGAACACGTCATCCGTTGTTCCGACCGGAAGGTTCGTGGAGTTCGTGTAATACGGAGTGCCGCGGTCATTTGCAGTCTTGATGTCCGGGAAGCGCTCCGTGTCATGCTTCGCGAAACGGAATGCAGTCGACTCGGCCGGAGTCGCCTCGAGGTTGAACAGCTCCGGAGCGTATTTCTCCTGGTAATCGGAGAGACGGCTGCGCATATGGTTCAGCATCTTCTCGACAAAGTCCTGGCTCTCCCTGTGGGTCAGGTCTTTTCCGAGCCACTTCGCGTTCAGGCACATCTCATTGCCGCCGCAGATCCCGATCGTGGAGAAATGATTCTCAAAGCTTCCGAGATACGCCTGGGTGTACGGATACAGTCCTGCATCCAACAGCTTGGAGACGACCTCTCTCTTGGTGTGCAGAGATTCCGCGCACACATCCATCATGTGGTCGAGCTTCTCCCAGAACTCATCCTCCGTCTCGCACAGGTAGGCAAGCTGCGGAAGGTTGATGGTCACAACACCGATGGAACCGGTAGACTCGCCCGCGCCGAAGAAACCGCCGTTGCGTCTCTTGAGCTCACGCAGATCCAGACGGAGCCTGCAGCACATGGAGCGGATATCAGACGGCTTCATGTCGCTGTTGACATAGTTGGAGAAATACGGTGTACCGTACTTCGCGGTCATCTCGAAGAGCAGCTTGTTGTTCTCAGACTCTTCCCAGTCAAACTCTCTCGTGATGGAGTAGGTCGGGATGGGATACTGGAAGCCTCTTCCCTGGGCGTCGCCTTCGGTCATGATCTCAATAAATGCCTTGTTGATCATGTCCATCTCTTTTTTGCACTCGCCGTAGGTAAAGTTCTGCTCCACGCCGCCGACGATCGCCTTCTGCTCCTTCAGGTCTTCCGGAACAGTCCAGTCGAGCGTGACGTTGGTGAACGGAGACTGGCAGCCCCATCTGGACGGAGTGTTGACGCCGTAGATGAAACTCTGCACGCACTGCTTCACGCCGGTGTAGTCCAGTTTGTCCACCTTCACGAACGGAGCGAGATACGTATCGAAGGAAGAGAATGCCTGCGCGCCTGCCCACTCGTTCTGCATGATGCCGAGGAAATTGACCATCTGGTTGCAGAGCGTGGAAAGATGCTTCGCCGGGCTGGATGCGATCCTGCCGGAAACGCCCTTGATACCCTCGCAGATGAGTTGCTTCAGGTTCCAGCCTGCACAGTACGGAGCAAGCATGGACAGATCGTGCAGATGGATCGCCGCATTCTTGTGAAGCTCCGCGACCTCTTTGTCATAAATCTCACCCAGCCAGTAATTTGCCGTGACTGCACCGGAGTTGGACAGGATCAGTCCGCCGAGCGTGTACTGAACCGTGGAATTCTCCTTGACTCTCCAGTCCAGGCGGTCCAGATATCCGTTCACCAGCTTGGAATAATCCAGCACGCTCGCCGCAGCTTCACGCACATTCTTGCGCTGCTGACGGTACAGGACATACGCTTTACTGACCTGGAAATAGCCGGACTCCGAGAGCACCTGCTCCACAGCATCCTGGATCGACTCGATCTCAACGATGTTATCTTCCGTCCTCATCAGGGCGTAGATATTCATCAGCATCTTGTTCTTGATATACTCGCCCGGAACCGGTGTGCCGGTTGCCCGGAACGCCTTCTCCATCGCTTCTTCGATCTTGCCGCCGTTAAACTCTACGATACTCCCGTTTCTCTTCTTAACTTTCAGCATACCAAGGCTCCCCCTCACAGTTTCCTGATATTTTCATACTCTTCCTGGGATATAAAATGATTAAGGTGCGCCGTCAAAAACAACATCTAGCGGCGCACCTCTTATGATATCACAAAATATGGTGGTGTAAAGGGGGATCTGTATAGTTATTTTAATATCAATGCTCGTCGATATGTTTAAACGAGAACGGTCATCGCCGGCCGCCCGGGCAGAGTCCGGCCGCGTAAGGCAAACATGTCGTGCGCAGTGCAGTCTCACAAGGAACTTGCCTGCGCGAAGCGACCACGCTTCTATAGGAGCCCGAGCGCAGGCAGATGGCTCCGACGTGAGACAAGCGGAGCAGACAAAGTTTGCCGGTGCGGACGGTTTCTGGCAGGGCGGCCGTCAATAACGATAATCGTTTACACGATGCAGTGCCTCGGGCAGTTGTCGCGGCAGGTCCCGCAGTTGTCGCAGACATCGTAATCGATGACCGGGAATCCGCCGGACAGATCGATGGCACCTACCGGGCAGTTCTTCGCACACTTGCCGCAGGAGATGCAGCCGATCTTGCAGTTGTCCGATACAAGTTTCCCCTTCAGCGGGTTCATGCAGCCGACATGGGAAGCCCTGTAATACGGAACCTCTATGATCACGCCCTTCGGGCATGTCTTGATGCACTTGCGGCAGTCCAGGCATTTTTCCTCGTCGACGACCGCGACGCCGCGCTCGATGTAGATCGCGCCATACTCACAGCCCGCCACACAGTCTCCGCATCCGATACATCCGAAAGAGCAGGATTTCGGTCCGCCTTCCGGGGTGAGCGCAAGCGCGGCGCAGGTCTTCGGTCCGGTATAGACATAACGGTCAAATGTGCTGTTGCAGTCTCCGGAGCAGCGCACGAACGCGACATTGCGCACGATACGTTCACTCTTGCCTCCGATGATCCAGCGGATCTGGTTCGCGACAGTCTCCTGGCCCACTACACAGGAAGTCGCGGGAGCTTCCCCTCTGGCGATCGCGGCCGCGAGCGCTGCACACCCGGAATACCCGCACCCGCCGCAGTTTGCGCCGGGCAGGACCTCCAGGATATCCTTTTCTTTCTGATTCACCTTTACCGCGAAAACCTTACTCGCGAATCCGAGGAATACGCCGACGAACAGGCCGACTCCTCCGATCATTACCGCGGCAAATACCATATCTGTCATATCTGAATCTCCATACCTGCTCAGAATTTGATCCCTGCGAATCCGAAGAACGCGATACTCATCAGGGCAGCTGTCACCATCACGATCGGGAAGCCCCGGAACGGACGGGGAATGTCATTGTTGGTCATTTTCTCCCTGAGGAACGCCAGGAGAACGATCGCGATCCAGTAGCCAAGCGCGGTTGCGAGGCCGTAGATCGTTCCGACCAGGATGCTGTAATCCTTCTGGACGTTCAGGAGCGCGACGCCGAGCACCGCGCAGTTGGTCGTGATCAGCGGGAGGTAGATCCCGAGCGCCTCATAGAGCGTCGCAATGTATTTCCGAAGGAACATCTCCACAAACTGGACCAGCGCCGCAACGATCGCGATGAATACGATCGTCTTCAGGTACTCAAGATGGAACGGCACCAGTACCAGATGATACAGAACTCCGCAGACGAAGGAGGCCAGCGTCAGGACAAATGTGAGCGCCGCTCCCATTCCGCTTGCAGTCTGTTTCTTCTGGGATACGCCGAGGAAAGAGCAGATGCCCAGGAACTGGCTGAGGACGACGTTATTTGCCAGGATCGTCGTCACTACAAGCATAATAATGGCTGAAACCGACATTACCGCATCCCTCCTCTCTCTACGACGCCGTGTTCGGTGTCATACACGCTGTGAGGTATGATGACGTCTGCCGCCGGTTTGCCGGAGCAGTTCATGACTCTCGGGCAGGACCTGCAGTCCCCGCAGACAAACTTTGCCGTCGGATCCCATGTATCAGGCCTTCTGGCCGCGCCGATATGAAGGCGGTTCATGATCGCAACGAACATGGCAAGGACCAGAAAAGCTCCCGGCGCAAGCACGAAGATGCTGACCGGTTCGTAGCCCTGCGGCATGATACGGAAACCGGCAAGTGTGCCGTTCCCGATCAGTTCTCTCACGGCGGCGATCAGTATCAGGGCGATTGTGAACCCGATCCCCATTCCGATCCCGTCAAACAGAGCCTCGAGCGGACTGTGCTTTCCGGCATAGGCTTCCGCGCGTCCCATAATGATACAGTTGACAACGATAAGAGGAATGTAGACGCCGAGCGACTGGTACATCGCAGGCGTAAACCCTTCCATCAGGAAATCCACGATCGTTACGAACGACGCGATGATGACAATATAGGAAGGCATCCTCATCCGCTCCGGGATCACTTTCCGGAGAAGGGAAATAAACAGGTTCGACAATGTCAGGATCACCGTCGTCGACAGTCCCATGCCGACCGCATTCGTGACAGAGGTCGTCGTCGCGAGCGTGGGACACATTCCAAGCGCCAGCATAAAGACCGGGTTCTCGAAATAAACCCCGTTCACGATGCGTCCGCCCGGAGAATCCTTCCTAAGATGGATATACCGGCTCAGTTCGAAGCGCTTCGGTTTCTTTTTCATTCGCAGTGCGGGATTCTTAGTCTTCCTCATCTGAGTCCTCCCTTCCTGCATCTGCAGACACTGCGGCTTCCGGATGCTCCTGCATAACCCGGACTGCCTCCAGGGCTGCGTTGATATCCTTGGTGACCGCGTTCGTTGTGACCGTGCAACCGCTGATCGCATCGATCTCATTGTCCGCGGCAGCACCGTCTTTCGTATAAACCAGTGATTCACCGGGGCTGATCATTTTTCCGGGGAACTGCTGCGTAAAGCTCTCTTCCTTCGCCCGCATGCCCATACCTGCCGTCTCAGTCAGGGTCAGAAATGAGATTCCCTCGATCGTAAGCGTCCCGTCTTCAGGCGCCGAGATCCCGCACATCAGCTCTACCGCTCCGCCGTATCCTTCCGAATTGGAGGCGGTGACAACATATCCGGTCGTTTTGCCCGCTCCGTCAAAAGCTGCGTCGATCTGCTCCACGGAAGTGTTTGTGATCCCCTTATCTGCCAGCGCTGCTTCCACCGCCTCAGACAGCTGCACACTGCCTTCCGACACTGCTTCTTCCCCCGCATTCTCTTCCGACTGCATAAGCACTGAGAAAGATTCCGCATTCTGCATGACACTGCGCTGCGCCTGTTCCTTTGCGCGGGCCTGCGCGTCCGCAATGGGTTCTTTTGTGATACCGTAAGCCGCGCCGAGAAGTAAGCCGGCAACCAGCGTGATCACGACCAGGATGAAGATGTCACGGACAATACTGTCTTTCGGCTGTGTATCATTCGGTTGTGTGTCCTTAAGCTGTGCTTTCTCACTCATACCGACTTCTCCTTCCTGTCCGCAGCTTTCAGCCGTCTGGCTTCACGCGCCTTCTCACGCATCAGCTTTCTGGCCTCACGGCTCTGTTTGGCAACACCCGCTGCCACAGGTCTGGTATAGTGTTCGATCATCGGAACCAGCAGGTTGCAGAAAATGATCGCGTAAGACACGCCTTCCGTGGATGTCCCGATGAGCCGGAAGATCCAGGTCAGGACGCCCAGAAGCGCTCCGAAGATAATCTGTCCCTTCGCCGTGATGGGACTGGTCACGTAATCTGTTGCCATGAACCACGCTCCGAGCATCAGGCTTCCGGCGCACACCTGCTCCACGGTATACAGGAGCGGTGCGTTATAGCCCCGCAGCAGCGCGGTAATAAGTGTCAGGATCGCGAAGGTTCCGATATAGGCTCCCGGGATCCGCAGCCGGATAACATTCAGCACAACCAGAAGCAGGCCGCCTGCAAGCAGCGCAAGTGCGCTGGTCTCTCCGATGCAGCCGATCGTATTGCCCAGGAACAGGCTCCTGAGGTCAAAGGTTGCCCCTGTTTTGAGGTAGGCGAGCGGAGTGGCTCCTGAAAGCGCGTCCGGCGCCCCCGCAACATTCGTGACCAGAGGGATCAGGCCTTTTCCGACCGAACTGTCGGTCATCCTTCCCGCGAATGAGATCAGCAGAAAACATCTCGCCCCAAGCGCCGGGTTCATGAAGTTCTGACCAAGTCCTCCATACAGCTGCTTGATGACAATGATTGCGAACGCACTGCCAAGACACGGGATCCACCAGACAATCTTCGGCGGCATGTTCATGCCCAGCAGAAGCCCTGTCACCAGCGCAGAGCAGTCTGAGATCGTAACCGGCTTGTTCAGCAGTTTTTCGTAGAGGTATTCCGATGCTACGGCAGACCCTGCGGAGAGCAGGAGGATCAGCAGCGCATACCAGCCAAAACACAGTACACCGACGGCGCAGGCCGGCAGCAGTGCGCATACGACCATGATCATGATCGCTGAAGTAGTCATCGAGCTCCGTGTATGGGGCGAAGAAGATACCTGAAATTTACGGTTCATCCGTGCTCCTTCCGTTTATTTCATAGCCTTGCGCTTCCTTGCGAGGATCGTCTGCCGTCCCTGGGTGATCAGTGCGGCCAGCGGCCGTTTGGCCGGACAGCTCCAGGAGCAGGAACCGCAATTCACGCATTCCATTCCGTAATTCTCTTCAAACTGATCCAGCTCATGTCTTTCCACCATCCCCGCCAGATGGCTGGGCACCAGGTGTGCCGGACATGCGTCTGCACAGCGTCCGCAGTTGATGCAGGGAGTCTCCTTCTCTCTGGAAACGATATCCAGGCTGAACGCGGTCAGTGCACTGGATGTCTTGGTCGTGACAGAGTCCATTCCGCCCTGCGCGAACCCCATCATGGGGCCCCCGGCGATCAGCTTCTCCGGTGGCTGCAGGAAACCTCCTGCCCTCTGTATCACCTCGGAATAGTACATGCCGGTCGGGACCAGGAAATTGCCGGGTGATGCGATGGCGTCTCCCGATACCGTCATGAGTCTCTTATAATCCGGCTTCCCGAGGAATACCGCCTCGAAGATCGCGTAGGCGGTGCTCACATTGACCACGATGCAGCCGGCGTCGGCCGGAAGCATCTTTGAATTGACATCCCTGTGAGTGATCGCTTTGATCAGGCTTCGCTCCGCCCCTTCCGGATATTTGGTCCTGCACGGAGCCACATAGATATGTTCCTCTCTGCGCAGTGCCTTCCTGAGGATCTCGATCGCCTCGGGTTTATTGTCTTCTATACAAAAGATTCCCTGCACATCTCCGAACAGCTTCAGCACCGCTTTCAGCCCGGCGATCAGCTCTCCCGGACGCTCGCACATCAGCCTGTAATCGCAGGTCACATAAGGTTCGCACTCGGATCCGTTGATGAGCACATAGTCGATCTTCTCCGGATCGGACGGGGAAAGCTTCACATGGGTCGGAAAACCGGCTCCGCCCATACCGACCACGCCTGCCTCCCGGATCCTTTTCAGGACATCTGAGGGATGCATGTCCCTGAGATGGCTGTCCGGTTTTATCGCTTCCAGAACTTTCTCCGCGTCACGGGTGCCAAGTTCGTGAAGGCCGTACCAGCCGGACGAGGACATCTGCCCGAATAAAGCCTGATACGCTTCCATCCCTTCAAGAGGCTCAAAAGGAACGGATTCGTACAGGAAATCATTTTCCACGATCACAGCGTCCGCAAAATCCCCCTTTGCGGTGCGCCGCTTTTCGATCCCTTTTACGGTTCCCGAAACAGAGGAAAAAACCCGCGCGGAAACAAAGCCCCCTGCTTCGCCAAGCAGCTGGCCGGTCAGGACACGGTCCCCCTTCTTCACTGTCGGAACAGCAGGAGCACCGATATGCTGGGTTAACAAAAAGGCGAGTTCCCGTCCGGGTTCAAGCGTTCTGACCGGTTCATTTTCCGTCAGTTCCTTGCCGTCATAGGGATGAACTCCGCCTCTGAATGTGAATTTTTTCAAACCGCACTCCTCAATTTAACAATTTAAACTGCCATATAAGTATAACAATTATCTAACAATCTGCCATCATGCAAATTTATACAAAAAACACCGCTGTTTGCGGGAAACAACGGTGTTTCTGTACGATTTTGATAAAAGTTTCCTGTCAGATCGCTTCCTTTTCTTTCTCCTGTGCGCGTGCCTCGGCTTTTTCCGTATAATGGTGCGCCTGCTCCAGCATCATGTCCTTTACTTTCATCAGGCGGATCTGGCTGGAACGCTCGTTCTCATCCAGTTTCATGGATATGAACTTGATGTCCGACTCAAGCTGAGGGATCATGACATGCTCCAGCGCATTGACGCGCCGTCTCGTCTTCTCGATCTCGGCAGCCATGAGCTGGCAGCTTTTCTCGGTCTGGGCGAGTTTCAGCATCAGCGGGAACACTTCCGAGAGCCGCTGTACCGCATCGTCCAGATCGGCCGATGTGAATGCGAAACCATAGGAGAACATGTCCGCGGCATCGCCTGTTCTTGTCTCAAAAGTGTATTCCGGCACGTTGACGCTCATGATGTTCCGGTAAGATACGTCCAGAGAGACCCTCTGCTTGGGCGCCATAAAGGCGACACGGACGGCCTCGTCCGACATGGAGCTTCTGGCGAGCGCGAATCCGCGGTTCGCCTCGGCGATCCCCTGTTCGACCTGCTCTCTCAGCTCCTTGTTCTCCCGGACCATGATGAGGAACTGTCTCATCAGCTCATCGCGCTTGTCCTTGAGAAGCTTGTGTCCCTTGCGGGCGGTCACCAGCTTCTTCTTCAGGCGCGTGAGCTCCATTCTGGTCGGTATAATGGTTGAACTGGCCACAGTCCCACCTCCTCATCAGGCATTGTAGTACTTATCAAGAAACTCGTCCTTGATTCTCTTCAGCTCACCTCTCGGAAGGATCCTGAGGAGTTCCCAGCCGATATCCAGCGTCTCCTCTATGGAGCGGTCGGTACGATAACCCTGGTTGACGTATTTCTCCTCGAACTCGTCCGCGAACTTCGCGTACAGTTTGTCGACGTCGGTCAGCGCGGCCTCGCCCAGGATGACCATCAGTTCCTTTGCGTCCTTGCCGCGCGCGTACGCTGCAAAGAGCTGGTTCATGGTATTGGCGTGGTCTGCTCTGGTCTTGCCTTCACCGATACCCTTGTCCTTCAGACGGGACAGGGACGGGAGAACGTCGATCGGCGGCTCCAGGCCCTTGCGGTAGAGATCACGGCTCAGGATGACCTGTCCTTCGGTGATGTATCCGGTAAGGTCCGGGATCGGGTGCGTCTTGTCGTCCTCGGGCATCGTCAGGATCGGGATCATTGTGATGGATCCGTTCCTGCCCTTCTGACGTCCCGCTCTTTCATACAGGGAAGCCAGGTCGGTATACATGTAGCCCGGGTAGCCGCGGCGGCCCGGTACTTCCTTGCGGGCTGCAGAGATCTCACGCAGCGCGTCCGCGTAGTTCGTGATGTCGGTCATGATGACCAGGACGTGCATGCCCTTGTCAAATGCAAGGTACTCAGCCGCGGTCAGTGCCATACGCGGGGTCGCGATACGTTCGACGGCCGGGTCATTTGCCAGATTCATGAACAGGACAGCTCTGTCGATAGCTCCGGTCTCCCGGAAGGATTCGATAAAGTAGTTGGATTCTTCGAATGTGATACCCATGGCCGCGAAGACAACCGCGAACGGCTCTTCTGTCCCGACGACCTTCGCCTGTCTCGCGATCTGCGCAGCCAGCTGTGCGTGGGGCAGGCCGGATGCCGAGAAGATCGGCAGCTTCTGTCCCCTGACCAGCGTATTCAGTCCGTCAATCGCGGAGACGCCCGTCTGGATGAACTCCTCCGGGTACGCACGGGCTGCCGGGTTCATCGGCAGGCCGTTGACGTCGCGCCGCTCGTCCGGAAGGATCTCCGGACCGTTATCAATGGGACGGCCCAGTCCGTCAAAGACGCGGGAGAGCATGTCCTCCGATACGCCCAGCTCCATGGAACGGCCCAGGAAACGGACCTTGGAGTTCTCCACGTTGATGCCGGTCGAACTCTCGAACAGCTGAACCATCGCATTTCCGCCGTCGATCTCGAGGACGCGGCAGCGCCTTCTCTCGCCATTCGCCAGTTCGATCTCACCGAGCTCATCATAGGCAACGCCTTCCACGCCGCGCACCATCATCAGAGGGCCGGCAACTTCCTGAATGGTCCTGTATTCTTTTGCCATTATCCCGCCCTCCTTACTCCTGGCTCTTAGAGATCGCGTCGCCGATCGCTTCTTCCAGGTCTTTCATGATCCTGTCGTATTCCGAATGGATCTTCTCATTTTCCGTGTACTTGTAACGTCCGATTTCTTCACGGCAGGGCAGGTTCACCAGAGAATTGATGGTCGCGCCCTGTGCCAGCGCTTCCTTGCCCTTGTCATAGTAGGCAAGGATCAGTTTCATCATCAGATGCTGCTTCTCC
>CADCOU010000173.1 GCA_902803155.1 uncultured Lachnospiraceae bacterium
CCCGGATGGTGAATAACCGCTCCGGGCATTCTGTATTCAGGTCTGCCTCCCGCCTTCTTAATTATGCCTTGCTGCTTCCGGCAGGATAGTACACACTGGTCTTCAGCGACCGGGTAATGAGTTTCCTAAGGTCTTCGTACTGCATGTCTGGGAAATGATACGCCAGCTGTGAGACCGCGTTTCCGACCGATGAACATTCCATATCACAGGCATATACCGGCAGGCCGAGCTGATCTGCGCACCTCTGGTTGATCATCACGTTTCTCGATCCTCCGCCGACAATATATACCCGTTCATAGGTGTCCCCGGTACATTCCGCGACCTGTTTCAGAACCACTGCGAAGTTACTTCCGAGCGAGCAGTATACGGATGCCATCAGCATCGGCCAGCCGATCTCTGCAGGACCCTCTCCTGATTCTGCCTTCTCCCGGATCATCTCCCGGATCGCCGACGCCATGTTCCTCGGATTGAACAGCCGGATGTCATTTACATCGAATATTACCGGCTCTCCTTCCCACATGCCTGCAATCTTGGTGAACTCAGTCCAGCTGATCTCCTTTCCGGTTTCTTCCTCATATTCCGCCTTCAGGCGCTGGATGAGGAACATTCCTGCACTGTTGCGGAGCAGCGTAGTCCTTCCGAATGCCCCGACCTCATTGGTCAGGCTGGCTTCCAGCACGGCGTCGCTGATGACCGGACGGCTGCACTGCGCACCGATCAGCGCCCATGTCCCGGAACTGACGAACAGATAATTCTCTTCCTCAGACGGTATCGCAAGCACTGCACAGGCAGTGTCGTGCGACGGGACGCAGACCAGCGGGATATCGTAGGAGATTCCGAGTTCATCCAGGATCTCCCTGCGGATATTTCCGACTTTCCGGCCGTGAATGCCGATCTCAGAAAAGATATCCGGAGAGACGCCTGCGTACGCGCACTGCTTCTCGTCGATCGTCATCGATTCAACATCCAGCATCTGCGTTGTGGACAGTTCGCTGGGCTCATTCATCAGAACGCCCGTGAACATATAGACGAAGATATCAGGTACGAGCAGGATCTTCCTGCCGCGTTCCATCATCGAAGGCGCGTATTTCCACAGGCCTTTCAGCATGAAGACCGAATTGATCTTGTCACTCAGGATCCCCGTGCGGTAAAACATCTCTTTCTTCTGTTCCTCTGTCAGGTCCGAAGAGGCTTCTTCCCCGATCGTGTTGCGGTAGCAGAATGCCCGCTCCAGCAGTTCTCCGTCTTCGTCTGTCAGCTGGAAATCAACACCCCAGGTACAGATGCCGACAGAGTCGATCCGCTCCGCCTTCTGCGCAGCCATGCCAAGGCCCTGCTTCATGATGGAAAAGATCTCCGGCATGTCCCAGTAGAACAGTCCGTCTTCTTCGATGATCCGGTTGGATTTTTGCAGGATCAGTTCGCTGGTAACTGTCTCGCCGTCATAGTGGCACAGGATTGTCCGGATGCTGCTGTTCCCACAGTCAAATGCCAGCAGATTCCGTTCTTTTTGTTGGTTCATCATAGCGCTGCCCCCTCTGTTCTTTTCATCATCATATAACACTTTTTCTCTCAAGCCAACGCAGTCCGTTTACGCTCTTTGAAAAGCAGTCCGTTTCAGGCACCCGAATCGTTTAATCCGGCACTCCCGCCGAGCGGAATCTGCTGCCGTACGGCATCCGTGTAAGCCAGGTCGATCTCCGTACAGAGTACACCTTCTTTCTCATCCAGTTCGGAAACGACTCTCCCCCAGGGGTCCGTCAGGATACTGTGTCCGTACGCAACATAGGACGCCGTCTCATCCCGCGCGGGGGAACATCCCAGCATAAAGATCTGCTGATCGAGCGCACGGCTTCGAAACAGCACCTCCCAGTGTGCCGGCCCCGTCGTCATATTAAAGGCGGCCGGGACGAAGACCATCCGGACGCCCATTTTCCTCATCTGAAGGAACAGTTCCGGGAACCGGATATCAAAGCAGATGCAGACTCCCATCCGTCCGAATTCCGTGTCGAAAACAGTCACATGATCTCCCGGGGACAGGACATCCGACTCTTTGAAATACTGTCCACCCGGTACATCGATATCAAACAGGTGGACCTTCCTGTGCTTCGCGAGCAGGTCTCCGTTCCTGTTAAAAATATAGGACGTATTGTAGATCTTTCCTGCTTCATCCCTCTCCGGAACAGAACCACCGATCAGATAAGCACGGCGCTCCTTCGCGATCCGGGAAAGCGCCAGGTATACCTCTCCTCCGTCTTCCTGCGCATATACGGGAAAGCAGCTGTTGTCATACGGGCAGGTAAAGATCTCGGGAAAAATGATAAAATCCGGTTCCGCGCCGGTCTGAGCATCCAGCATACGGCGGACTTTCTCCAGGTTCTCTTCCGGAGATCCCAAAGTTTTCTTCTGAATTGCAAGGACTGTCACCTTCTGCTCTGACATAACCCGTCTCCCTTTCTGATCCCGTTATTTTCAACCGTGGCTCCCGCTCCATATTATCGCATTATACCTGCCAAAACAGCTTTTCTATTCCGGCCGTTTTACTGCCTGGGCATGCGCCGGGATCCGAATCCGGCCGGAACAGAATCCGACCCCCCGACCGAAGATACCCTATCTCCGGCCGAAGGGTCAGATTAATGTTTTTTATTTAAGCGCTTCGCAGGCATCCAGCGCCTGCTTCAGATCCGCGATCAGGTCTTCTTTATCTTCCAGGCCGCAGGACATACGGACCATTCCCGCCGGAACGCCTGCTGCAATCAGCTCCTCGTCGTTCATCTGGCGGTGCGTACTCGTCGCCGGGTTCAGGCAGCAGGTGCGCGCATCCGCGACATGCGTCTCGATCGCCGCAAGCTTCAGGTGCTTCATGAAGACTTCTGCCATCGGACGTCCGCCGGACAGCTCGAAGGAAACGACTCCGCAGCCGCCTTTCGGCATATACTTCTTCGCGGTCTCATAGTACGGGCTTGACGGAAGACCGGAGTAGCTGACCTCAGTCACCAGCGGGTGATCCTGCAGGAACTCCGCAACAGCCTGTCCGTTCTCCACATGTTTCGGCATACGCACATGCAGGGACTCCAGGCCGAGATTCAGGTAATACGCGCTCTGCGGAGACTGCGTGCATCCGAAGTCCCGCATCAGCTGAGCGGTTGCCTTCGTGATAAATGCACCTTCCTGCCCGAACTTCTCCGCATAGACGATTCCATGATAGGACTCGTCCGGAGTCGTCAGGCCGGGGAATTTCTCCCGGTGCGCCATCCAGTCAAAATGACCGCTGTCCACGATCGCTCCGCCCACGGCGGACCCATGTCCGTCCATGTATTTCGTCGTGGAATGAGTCACAATATCGGCGCCCCATTCGATCGGCCGCAGATTCACCGGCGTCGGGAATGTATTGTCCACAATCAGCGGTACGCCGTGCCGGTGCGCGGCGGCGGCAAACCTCTCGATATCCAGCACCGTAAGTGCCGGATTCGCTATAGACTCCCCGAACATGGCTTTTGTATTCGGACGGAAAGCAGCGTCCAGTTCCTCGTCCGTAGCATCCGGAGATACGAAGGTCGCTTCGATCCCCATCTTGGCGAGCGTGACTTTGATCAGGTTGTAGGTGCCGCCGTAAATGGTTGAGGAAGATACGATGTGGTCTCCGCATTCGCAGATATTAAACAGTGCGAAGAAATTGGCAGCCTGTCCCGAAGACGTCAGCATGCCGGCGCAACCGCCTTCCATCGCGGCGATCTTGGCCGCCACATGGTCGCAGGTCGGGTTCTGCAGGCGGGAATAGAAATACCCGGTCGTCTCCAGATCAAAGAGTTTTCCCATGTCCTCACTCGTATCATATTTGAAAGTCGTTGACTGGATGATCGGGATCTGGCGGGGTCCCCCGTTCTCCGGCGTATATCCGGCCTGTACACATTTGGTTCCGATTCCATACTGATTCATTCGGGATGCCTCCTTCTGCATATGTTTTCCTGATTTTGTATATCATACTACTTTCAGCGGATTCCTGCCACCTCATGAATGTCCGCACCTCTGGTATTGAAGGTGCAGTTGCGTTAAAATCTGCAATTTATGCAGAGTTTTTCGTGTGTCATTTTTGTGACAAACTGTTTGCTATATTTTAATCACAAAAACAAAAAACCTCAGGGAAGAAAAAAACAAGGAAGAAAAGAAAAGGAGAATCAATCATGAAAAACATCAAAACAAACCTGTTCACTATGGCAGCACTTAAGATCGTCGCAATCGTCACCGGATGCCTTGGACTGTACTACATCCTCTGCTCTTACAACCACGTGGCTTTCACACTCGCAAACGTTGAGCTGTGGGTCGGCTGCATCACTATCGCAGTCATCACCGTACTGGTGAACCACCTGTTCAAAGAGATCAGGAAGCAGGATCTCGCAGCAGCGGCGGCATAAATCAAACGACGGATAAACACTTACACGGAGAGTTGAAAAACTCTCCGTGTTTTCATGCAGACAGCTTCCCGGTTTCCCGGAAAGGCCCCTGCCAATTTCCCGGAAATCTGTCTGACTTGATTTCTTCGCCTCTCTACGGTATCCTGTCCTTCGTAAAGGAGGTGTTCCTATGAAGAAATACGTTCCATATGACAAACTGTCAAAAAAGAAAAAGCGGGAACTCGACAGAAAACACAGAAGCACATGGGGAAGCCTCAATCCCGTCACGAGGAACACGGCAAACCCGAAAGCGTATAACAGACAGAAGGCACGGAATTGGGATCATGACGATTACCCAACCCGTGCCTTTCTGTTATTCCTCTATGAAACCGGGGTCTCCTCTATGCAGGCTTAAGGTCTCCTGCGGGATCTCTTACTCCTGCTCAGAGAGTTCCTCTCCGCTTTCCGTATCCGGAATGTTCTGCACATCAGGTTTTGCTTCCATTGCAGCTTCCTGCTCACGGAGTGTTTCCGCTGCGGTTTCTGCTCCGGTGTCCTGTGCAGTGACAGGAACCGCTCCCTGGATGTTAATGTTCCGGTTTACCTTGGCATCATAAGTGTCTGCTCTCATGATCTCCGCCAGGTCTACACCTGTGGTTTCTTTCATGGTCTCAAACATCTTTGCCATAACTGCCGGAACGTTATCGGCAACCGCATTCACGCCGCCGTTTCCATCGGAGGAGCCTCCGATGATCGTGATCTTGTCGATCTGCGCGAGCGGTTTCGCGATCTCTGCGGCAACCTGGGGCATGACCTTGATCATCATCTCAGCCATAGCCGCCTTGTTGTACTTCGCATACGCTTCCGCTTTTTTCTCCATGGCTTCCGCTTCTGCAAGGCCTTTCGCCCTTGCTGCCTCAGCTTCTGCCTCACCTCTTGCCCGGATACCGGCGGCCTCTGCTTCGTACTTCGCTTTGATACCGGCAGCTTCCTTCTGGCGCATCACCAGTTCGGCCTCCGCCTGTTTCTCGGCTGCGTACTTGTCAGCATCCGCCTTTTTCTCGATCTCTGCAGCAAGCTCCTGCTGCTTGACCTGGACTTCTTTCTGTTTCAGCTCCGCTTCGCGTTCCGCTTTCGCGATCTGCGCGTTTACGGTTGCTGCCTGGATCGTTTTCTGCTGTTCCTGGTTCTGGATCTCATAAGCGGCATCCGCCTCTGCCTTCTTCACATCCGACTGCATCTTCAGTTCCGAACGCTTGATATCCAGTTCCGTGTTGCGTTTTGCGATCTCCGTGTCGGCTTCCACTTTCGCATCATTTGCAGCCTTTGTGGCTTCCGCCTGCGCGATGGCCACGTCGCGGTCGGCCTGTGCCTTCGCGATGGCTGCATCTTTCTTGATGCGGGCCGTGTTATCCATACCAAGATCACGGATCAGTCCATTGTCATCGGTCACATTCTGGATATTGCAGGACAGAATCTCAATACCCAGTTTCTTCATATCCTTGGAGGCTTTCTCCATGACCTGATCAGAGAAACTGTCGCGGTCGATATTGATCGCCTTCAGGGACAGGGTGCCGATGATCTCACGCATGTTACCCTGCAGAGAGTCCTGCAGATCCTTTGCGATCTGCTCCGGATTCTTGTTCAGGAAGTTCTTGGCCGCCAGCTGGATTCCTTCCTGGGAAGGCTCGATCCGAACCTTCGCGACCGCGTCCACATTGACATTAATGAAATCATTGGTCGGCACCGACTGCTCTGTCTTGATGTCGACAGACATCTGGCCGAGATACAGTTTGTCGATCCTTTCAAGGACCGGCAATTTCAGTCCGGCGCGTCCGATCAGGATCTTCGGATTTCTTCCGAGCCCCGAAATGATGAATGCCCTGTCGGGCGGAGCCTTTACGTAGCTGGTCAGCACAACCAGCAGCACTGTTACAAGAGCAACGATAAGAATGATGGTTCCGATAGTCATAACGATTTCCCTCCTTCTTTTGCGATAAAGGTATTAAAAAAGACCTTTATCATGACAGTTGTCACAATAAAAGTCTCGCTCACGAACCCGAACCGGATGTTTAATGCATCGTCCTGACGATTTCAGGTCCGCCGGCCGCTCCCGCATACCTGTGTGGGTTCTTCCGGCGTTTCGCTACTCCCTTTTATTTGGTTGAAGATGGTATAGCACCGCTCTGATTCGCCGTCAAGTACCCGGGCTCCGGATTAAGAAATCCTTCAGCTTTTCACCAGAATCTAAAAAGTTTTGCATTCTCAGAATGCTTCTGTTATACTATGCCATGTTGAAAAAAGCTTTTTCATAATATGTCTGCGTAGCTCAGCAGGATAGAGCGACCGCCTCCTAAGCGGTAGGTCGGAGGTTCGAATCCTCTCGTGGACGCTGATGCAGAAAAGACCGGGTTTTACCCGGTCTTTCTGCATCCGAATCCGTTGGGCTCGAACAGGTTCGATCTTCGCTTCGCTCCGGGTCTCGTCTGCCGGTTACGGAATTATGAGGTGATATTCGTTATGCCGACACAGGTTAATACAGCTGCTTTTACAGTTTTTACGCTTGGAACGCCTGAAGCTGATACACTGCTGGTCCAGATGGTCGATGACCATGACCTGGAAGTGATTGAAAGCGAAGTCGCTTATATCCGGGAATTGTCGGGCGGACAGGCTTTTTCTCTGATGGCTGTGAAAGTAAACAGCTGGAATAATGACCTGTCACCATGGTCTGCGCCGGCAGTATTCGGGAATGAAGGATTTGGAAACGGTGCGGGGGAAACTCTGAACTACCTTCTGGAAAACATCCTTCCTGATCAGAAGGAAACGAACCGGCAGACAACTAAAAGGATCTATATCGGCGGCTATTCTCTTGCCGGGCTGTTCGCTCTCTGGGCCGGCTGTCAGACTGACAGGTTCGACGGTATCGCGGCAGCGTCGCCGTCGGTCTGGTTTCCGAATTTTACCGGGTACATGCAGGATCATAAACTTCATACGGACACGATCTATCTCAGCCTTGGAGATAAAGAGGAGAGAACAAGGCATCCGGTCATGTCACAGGCTGGTAATGCAATTCGTGAGGTGTATGCCCTGCTGACGGATTACGGAAAAAACTGTGTACTTGAATGGAACAAAGGGAATCATTTCAGAGATCCTGACCTCAGGACAGCAAAAGCTTTTGCCTGGCTGATGACCTGTCACGATGATCACGGATGGACTTATACGCCGGAAGAATGATTTCTGACATATTAAAAAGAACAGGCAGGTGAACGGAATGATCTATATAGGATGCCATCTTTCAGTAACAGACGGTTACGAAGCCATGGGTAAAACCATGAGCCGGTTCGGCGGCAGCACATTTGCCTGGTTTACAAGGAATCCCAGAGGGGGCAGGACAAAAGCCGTTATCCCCGCCGATGCGGACGCACTAAACCTTCATTTGAAAAAGGAACGTTTTGGGCCTTTGGTCGCACACGGCAGCTATACCATGAACCTTTGCTCTGCGAATGAAGAAACCCGGGCCAACGGATGGGATATGTTTGCAAAGGACCTTGAACGAATGGAACTGTTTCCGGGGAATTATTATAACTTCCATCCGGGCGCTCACACCGGGCAGGGCACGGAGGCCGGAATCTGTCAGATCGCTGCTTCTCTGAATCAGACCATGAGGCCGGATATGAACACAACCGTATTGCTGGAAACCATGGCCGGAAAAGGTTCCGAGATCGGCGGGACGTTTGAAGAGCTCCGGGAGATCATCGACCGGACGGAATGTAGAGAAAAGATCGGGGTTTGTTTCGACACCTGTCATACCTGGGATGCCGGTTATGATATCGTGCATGATCTTGACGGCATACTGCAGCATTTTGATGATGTGATCGGCCTCTCCAGACTGAAGGCTGTTCATTTTAATGACAGCAAGAATGAGTGCGGATCTCATAAAGACCGTCATGAAAAGCTTGGCCAGGGTGCGCTTGGACCGGAA
>CADCOU010000174.1 GCA_902803155.1 uncultured Lachnospiraceae bacterium
AGGAGCGGGAGCTCCGGGCAGGGCGGCCGGCATGATGTCTGCACGGGGAGGCAGAAAACTGCCCCTCTTCCTGTATGCGCACTCCATGGGAGGCTGCGTATCCGCCCTGTTCCTGGAAAGGCATCCGGAATATTTCCAGGCAGCGGTCCTCAGTTCCCCTATGCTGAAGATGACGTTCGGATCGATTCCGATGTGGCAGGTAAAGGGGCTCATGACAGCCTCCAGGCTGCTCAGATGGAATGAGCAGACGATGCCCGGACAGAATGATTTTGACCCGGACAAGCCTGACTTTGAGGGCAGCGCATCCCTTTCCAGGGCAAGATATGATTATCAGTGGAAACTCCGGATCGATCCTGCGAGCGGGGGACTGAACACGATGAACGGAGGAACGTACCGCTGGGGAAGGGCTGCGTGGAAAGCAACGCAGGAGCTTCTCAAAGACGAGGAGAAGGTAAAGATCCCGGTCCTGGTCTGCCAGGCGGGAAACGACGTGTTCGTCGACAATGAGGGGCAGGATCATTTTGTGAAGACAGCCCCGAATGCAAGGCTGCTCCGTTTCCCGGATGCAAAGCATGAGATCTATGCGTCCGGCGGAGAGATCCAGAAGAAGTATTTTGAAGAAGTACTGGGTTTCTACGATTCCAGGTTCGGATGAGTGGGCGTTCACGGGCAGGAAGCTGCAGGTTAGGGACATACAGGGATCGGAATTATGAAAGATAAAGATAAGAAGGAAAAAATAGAGAAAGTATACAATCGGCAGAAAAATGTCGGTCCCGTGTTAAATGAAAACGGCATGAGCCTGGCAAGCCGCTGGAAGAGCGGCATCTTTTCACTGATATTCAGCAGGTTTACTCTGATCTTTGTGATGCTTGCCCTGCAGGCGGTGCTGATGGTGATGATGTGGGGCATGTTCGGAGCACTGCTGACGAAGATTTCCTCCTGGGCAATCACTGTGTTTGTGCTCATTGTTCTGATCTACCTGATCAACACGGACATGGATGCCACCGGCAAGATCACATGGATGCTGATTATCTCCGTGATTCCGCTCTTTGGTGTACTGTTCTATATATGGACCAGGGCGGAGTTCGGCCACCGCAGGATCGCAAGGAGGATCGAGGAGTCCACGGAGCTTTCCAGAGGAAAACTGGAACAGGATCAGGCGGTTCTCGCAAGGCTGAAACGGACGGAGCGGGACAGTGCTTCCGTTGCCAATTACACGCTCCGTGCAGGCAACTTCCCGGTCTATGAAAATACAAAGGTCACTTATTTCCCGCTCGGAGAATACAAGTTCGAGGAGATGCTGCGCAGGCTGGAAGGCGCTAAGAAGTTCATTTTCCTGGAATACTTCATCATCCAGGAAGGATACATGTGGGGCAAGATCCTGGAGATCCTGAGCCGGAAGGTGCAGGAAGGCGTGGAAGTCAGGGTAGTCTTTGACGGCACCAATCTGCTGAGCAAAGTACCGGCTGACTATCACGAACGGCTGCGCGGACTCGGGATCCAGTGCCGCGTATGGGCGCCTCTCAGGCCGATTATCACATCCTCCTACAATTACCGTGATCACAGGAAGATCCTCGTGATCGACGGGGAGGTCGCATTCAACGGCGGCGTCAATCTCGCAGATGAATACATCGGACGTACGAAGCCGTTCGGCGAGTGGAAGGATACGGCGGTCATGATAGAGGGCGAGGCGGTCTGCAGCTTCACGCTGATGTTCCTGTCCGTGTGGTATGCCGCATCCGACGTCCCGGACAAGCTTCTGCAGAAAGACAGTATGAATCCGGAAGACCGTCTGGCGCTCCAGGAGGCGGTAACAGATGAAGATCATCCGTTCCGGAAGTATTTCCCGCAGCAGGTCCCGGTACCGAGAGGCGCGGGGGGATTCGTCCTGCCGTACGGCGATTCGCCGCTGGATGAGTACAAAGTCGGAGAAATGATCTATATGGACATCCTGAATACGGCGGAAGACTATGTCTACATCATGACGCCGTATCTGATCCTGGACGGGGAGCTGGAGGCCGCGCTGAAGTTTGCGGCGGAGCGCGGAGTCGACGTCCGCCTGATCCTCCCCGGGATCCCGGACAAGAAGACGGTCTATGCGCTTGCCAAGGCGACATGTCCGTCGCTTCTGAAGAGCGGCGTGAAGATCTTCACCTATACGCCGGGCTTCGTTCATGCAAAGGTCTTCGTCAGCGACAACCGCAAGGCGGTAGTCGGTACCATCAACCTGGACTACAGATCCCTCTACCATCACTTTGAATGTGCCACCTATATGGTGGATACCGGATGTATCGATGAGATACGGGATGACTTCCTGAAGACGCAGGAAGAATGCAGTGAAGTTACGCTGCAGACCATAAAGGAAGAAAAACTGATCACCAAACTTGTCGGCGCAGGCCTGAAGATGTTTGCCCCGATGCTGTGATCCTCTCTCTGTAATCCTCTCTTTTATTAAGGTAGTCCGTTCTATAAACCATGACCGGAATGCAGAAAAACAGATCCTGCCGTATTCTTAATGTACGGCAGGATCTGTTTTTATTTGCTGTATATGAAACGCTCTGGCAGCCGGTCTGTGCTCAGCCGTTATAGACGTAGCTCCATGCAGCCTGGATCTCCGTGCTGAGCTCCTCCCACGGCCAGGTCCTTGAGCAGTTCTCCAGATTGTTCGGATCATTGAGAATGAAGTTTCCGTCTGCATCCATGCCGGCAAGGATCATGAAGTGTCCGACAGCCGAGAACTTGCCGACACCAACGTTGATGAGGACCGGATGTCCTGCGTTCAATTCAGCAGCGATCGTGTAGGCGTCGGCGCTGATGCGCTGGCATGTGATCGCGTGATTTGGGAATGCGTGCGTCACCAGGTCCCATGAGGTGCCCTGTCCGTTGACCCAGTAGCCGGCATTCGCGGCGTACTCGGACATCCCGCGAGGAGTAATGGACTCATCTTTCGTCAGTCCGAATCCGATCATGGCCATGCAGGTCGGAGCGCAGGCAGTCAGCCCTGCGGGACCGCCGCCGTACCAGTCGAATCCCCATCTCCAGTCCCACTGCATCAGGAGCGGCACCAGCGCGGTCACATCGTCGCCCAGGAGCGGGAGCCTCGCTTCGCGCTCTTCGTCCGTATACTCGAATGATTCCGGGGATTCTCCGCCGTGCGCGCGCTCATACAGGAAATGGATCACGTTCGGATTGCCCTCCGCATGTACGATGACATAAGGCATATAGCTTCCGGCCAGGTTAACCTTCACCCACTCATACTCATCCGCGACCAGTTCATTGGTGAGGTGGCTGTGAGATCCCAGAACCGTAAGCATCTCGTCTTTCGGAAGGATCTCATTCCATTCCTCAGAACCGGAGGCATCGTCCGCGGACTCAGCGCCGGCCAGCGCCATGTCGGAGGCGGAGACCGGATATGCACAATTCATCAGGACAGCGCAGGAAAGAATTCCTGCAGTCAGTATCTTCAAAAAACGTCTTTTCATAAATCACCTCAGCTGTCGGCGTACCGGAACTGATTATAGCATGACTGTGACTGTGCATGACAGTCCCTTTTCCGTTTTTCCTTTACATTTCCATGCGCCGTGCTTAGAATGAATCTGAATAAGAAAAGCAGGACGATCTGAAGCAGAATATTCAGATATTCACGAAAGAGAAGGATCTGAACAGAGGAAGGAGAGGTGGAGATCTATGAAGCCGTATGCAGAGCTTACGAAGCAGGAATTGTCAGAACTCAGGACCGCGCTGAGAGCGGAGTACGCGAAAGCGCTGGATATGAAGCTGAATCTGAACATGGCAAGAGGAAAGCCCGGCGCGGATCAGCTTGACCTGACCATGGGCATGATGGATGTGCTGAACTCAGCCTCTGACCTCAGCAGTGAGGATGGCACGGACTGCCGCAACTACGGTGTCCTTGCAGGTATCCCGGAAGCGGTTAAGTTGATGGCGGACATGATGCAGGTTCCGGAGAACCGCGTGATCGTATACGGCAACAGTTCCCTGAATGTCATGTACGATCAGGTTGCGAGAGCTTACTGTCACGGAATTATGGGCAATACGCCCTGGTGCAGGCTGGACAAGGTAAAGTTCCTCTGCGTCGTTCCGGGATATGACAGACATTTCCGCGTCACCGAGACCTTCGGGATCGAGAATATCCCCGTCCCGATGCTTCCGACCGGTCCGGACATGGATCTGGTTGAGAAACTGGTGTCGGAAGACGAGAGCATTAAAGGAATCTGGTGCGTAGCCAAGTATTCGAACCCGTCCGGAAATTCCTACTCGGATGAGACCGTGCGCCGTCTTGCGAACCTGAAGCCTGCGGCAAAGGACTTCCGTATCTTCTGGGATGCCGCGTACACGATCCACCATCTGTATGACGACGACCAGGACTGCGTTCTTGAGATCCTGGGAGAGTGTGAGAAGGCAGGCAATCCGGACCTGGTCTATGAGTTCGCTTCGACGTCAAAAATATCCTTCCCGGGAAGCGGTATCGCAGCATTGGCTTCCTCGCCGGATAACATTGCAGATATCAAGAAGTATCTCGGTGCACAGACGATCGGATATGACAAGATCAACCAGCTGAGGCATGTGCGCTTCTTCAGGGACATCAATGGTTTGAAGGAACATATGAGGAAGCATGCGGACATTCTGCGGCCGAAGTTCGAGGCGGTTCTGGATATCCTGGAGGAAGAACTGGACGGACTTGGCATCGCGAGCTGGAACAGGCCGAAAGGCGGTTATTTCATCTCCTTTGACACCATGGATGGCTGCGCTAAGGAGGTCGTCCGGAAATGTTCGGAGGCAGGCGTTTCCATGACTCCGGCTGGCGCTACATGGCCGGGCGGATACGATCCGCACGATTCCAACATCCGTATCGCACCGTCCTTCCCTCCGGTGGATGACCTGAAGACGGCTGCAAGGCTGCTGGCTCTGTGCACGAAACTCACGGCAGTCGAGAAACTGCTGGAGAAGGCTGAATAAATATGAAAGAACGTTCCAGATCAAAAGAGAACAGGCAGGCAGAACATACTTCTCAGAAGGTGCATCTCAGCATCAGCTGGGCTGTATGCTTCCGCGTTGTGGTTGCTGCCTTTGTGCTGTACCAGGCGATGACCTGGTGGAAGCCGCTGATGGGATTTGTCTGGAAAATCCTCAGTGCCGCGCTCCCGCTGTTCATCGGATTTGCGGCTGCTTACGTGGTCAATATCCTCATGGAGGTATACGAGAGGAAGTACTTTGTTCGAAGCACTCAGGGATGGGTCAGGAAAACCAGGCGCCCGGTATGCCTGATCGGTGCGATCGTAACCGTACTCGGGGCAGTCGCGCTGCTGCTGTGGATCATTATCCCGCAGCTTGCAAGCGCTATCACTGTTATCACGAAGCAGCTCCCGAAGGCGCTGACCGCACTGTCTGAGAAAGCGGAGATCATGGAACTGCTCCCGGAATCGATCCAGGATGCAATCCATGAACTGGATTACAATAAGCTGATCGGCGGAGTAATGAATTTCCTGATGAACGGAGCCACTCCTTCTCCCGGGGAGGCTTCTGCATTCTCAGCCGGAAGAAACCTGACAGGGATCCTGGGAACCCTGTCCTCTATCCTGATGACAGGATTCATGGGATTTATCTTCTCGATCTATATTCTGCTCGGTAAAGAGAGACTGAAAAGTCAGTTTACGAGGCTGTCCGAAGCGTACCTCAGCGCCGGATGGATCGAGCGGTCAAGACCGGTACTTGCGGTGACAAATGAATGCTTCCACAACTATATCGTCGGTCAGGTGACGGAAGCCATCATCATAGGTGTGCTGTGCGCGGCAGGCATGTGGGCCCTGCGGCTTCCGTACGCTGCGATGGTCGGATCCGTCGTCGGTTTC
This sequence comes from uncultured Lachnospiraceae bacterium, assembly GCA_902803155.1. Classification (GTDB taxonomy): domain Bacteria; phylum Bacillota; class Clostridia; order Lachnospirales; family Lachnospiraceae; genus Porcincola. The sequence goes on from CADCOU010000174.1 coordinate 5,871, forward strand.
ACGGCCCTGATTCCGGTATTCGGCTGCTATCTCGGAGCCGCAGTCGGCGCACTGATGTGCCTGGCGGTCAGCCCCATGAAGGCACTGATCTTTCTTGTCTTCATATTTGTCCTGCAGCAGGTGGAGGGCAATCTGATCTATCCGAGAGTTGTCGGGACATCGCTGGGTCTGCCGGGCATATGGGTGCTTGCGGCCGTAACTGCAGGCGGCGGTATCAGCGGTATCGTCGGCATGCTTTTTGCGGTTCCGATAGCGGCGACCATCTATAAACTGATCAGTATGGATGTCCATAAACGGGAAACGGAAGGGCGGAAACGGATGACCGCGGCTGATGTCATGGACAAGTTCCGTGAAGAAAAAAAACCGGAAGAACTGTAACGTACTACTGCGAGGGAATCATATGACAGCAGCACAGTGGCTGAAGGAACAGACATATCCGGCAGAGGATGCAGATCTGGCATCCTCTGCCGTGGTTTATATCCGAAAAGGCGCAGGCAGGAGTCTGAAGGCCGGAGGGCAGTGGATCTATGACAATGAGATTGACCGTATAGAATCAGAAGTTCAGGACGGGGACATACTCCGCGTGCTGGACTTTGACGGGTATCCCCTGGGATACGGGTTCATCAACCGGAACTCAAAGATTCGGATCCGTATGCTCACGCGGTATCAGTCAGAACCGGTAACCCCGGCACTGTTCCGTATGAGAGTGAGGGATGCCTGGGCATATCGGAAAGCAGTTATGGGAAACGATACCGACAGCTGCAGGGTGATCTTCGGCGAGGCGGACTTCCTTCCCGGGATCACGATCGATAAGTTCGGAAACGTTCTGGTGATCGAGTCCCTGGCGCTCGGGACCGACAGGCTGAAGCTGCTGATCCTGCGGGCGCTTTCAGAAGAACTTGAGAAAGACGGCATCACTGTGGGCGGAATTTATGAGAGAAGCGACGCCAAAGTCCGGAAACTGGAAGGCATGCAGCCGGAGAAGGGTTTCATCGGACCGGAATTCGATACGGATGTCCCGATTGAAGAAAACGGGATCCGCTATATCGTCGATGTGAAGGACGGACAGAAAACCGGCTTTTTTCTGGATCAGAAATACAACCGGGCTGCAGTGGCAAAGATCGTACGGAATCTGGAATCTCCCCGCGTGCTTGACTGCTTTACACATACCGGATCCTTTGGACTTAACTGTGCTGCAGCCGGAGCCGGATATGTGCTTTCTGTGGACGCTTCTGAAACTGCGATCCGGCAGGCGGCGGAAAATGCAGAGCTGAACGGATATGTGGAAACAGCTGAAGATAATACAAGGGAAGCACCGTCCTCTGCAAAAACCGTGATCCCGATGAAGCGCAGTGATACCGGCACAGCCATTACATACCGGACGGCAGATGTCTTCGAACTTCTGCCGGAGCTGGAAGAAGCAGGAGAGAAATATGACGTCGTGATCCTGGATCCCCCCGCCTTTACCAAGTCAAGGCAGGCGACCAGGAACGCGGTAAAAGGATACCGCGAGATCAATCTGCGCGGGATGCGGCTGGTCAGAAACGGAGGGTATCTGGCAACCTGTTCCTGCTCGCATTTCATGGAGGAAGACCTCTTCCGCAGGACGCTTCATGAAGCGGCCCGCAGTGCCCGAAAGCGGCTCCGTCAGGTCGAGTTCCGCACACAGGCGCCGGATCATCCGATTCTCTGGGGAGACTCCGAATCCTACTATTTGAAATTCGCCATCTTCCAGGTGGTGGAGGAAGTGTGACAGGAAATTGCAGAAACAGACATTTTCGGATATAATAAAATTTCAGCAGAATACAGATTGTGTCTAAGGTATAATTGACCTGGTTAAAATAGTCATATATATGGAGTGAACTGTCATGCGAAATCTGTTCCATACAAAAAGCGAAAAAAGACGATTGCATATATCCCGGTTATCCGTATTGCCGCTGGTAGTACTGGCTCTGGTTATGTGTTTTTACGGCGCGGTATATGCTGATGAAAAACAGTCAGAAACGGGAACCGCCTATGCCGAGGTCCGTATGGTCGGAAAGAAAGCATACCTGTACAATCCGGCAACGGGCAGCTATTACAAAGGATTGAAGAAGGTAAAGCAGATCCCGGCCGGCAGCGGAAACTATTATTATTTCAGGAACAAAAACGGCCTGATCTACAATAACGGATTCTTCAAGGCGGGAAAAAGGACTTACTATGCCCAGAAGAACGGGATCCTCCTGACAGGCATGCAGAAGATCGGAAAATATGGTTATTATTTTTCGGGCAAAGGTGTCATGAAGTCGGGCGGCTTTTTCAATGACGGTTCAAAGAACAGATACTATGCCGCGAAAAACGGCAGATTGAAGTCGGGACTTCGAAAGATCGGCGGCAAGTATTATTACTTTGATAAGAAATCGTTCCAGATGCAGTATGGCTGGATCAGGAGCGGGAAGTATACTTACTTCCTGCGTACGAGCGGAAAGCGGAAGGGACAGGCGGTAACAGGCTGGCTTAAGAGAAACGGGCTGAGCTATTACTTTGATGAAAAAGGCCGTATGGTCCACGGATGGGTAACGATCGCAGGCAAGAAGAACTATTTTGATCCGCAGACCGGCGAGCGCTATACAGGCGTCCGCAAGGTTGACGGAAAGACATATAACTTCGGATCGGACGGAATAAAAGTACAGGCGACCGGCTCCTGGATGATTAAAGTGAACTACAGCACCTGCACCGTTACGGTATACCGCGGTGACACTCCGGTGAAAGCGTTTGCCTGCTCACCCGGCGCCGGAGGAGCGACTCCGACCGGAACATTTAAGCTGCTGGATAAGCTGAGATGGCATGAGCTGATGGGACCGTCGTGGGGGCAGTGGTGTTCACACATCACCTACAATATCCTGTTCCATTCGATCCCGTACAACAGCTATCAGAACAGGTATTCAATGAATCCGTATGATTACAACCAGCTTGGCAAGGCCGTCTCGCACGGCTGCATCCGTCTGGCTGCGGGAGATGCAAAATACCTCTACGACAACTGCCCGATCGGGACAACGGTTAAGATCTTCTACGGCAGTTCCAAAGACGATCCGCTCGGCAAACCTATGCCTGCTTATGTGGGAAGCTGGAACAAGAATTACGATCCGACTGATCCGACCGCCTGACAAACAGTGTTCTGTAAAAAACCTCTGTCCTGCTTTCAGGACAGAGGTTTTTATTGTATGAAGTGAATACTATCACACCCGTATGACTTTCACGCCTGCCTTCTCCAGTTTTCGGACTGTCTCATCTGACATCTCTTTTCCCGAGATGACAGCGCTGATCCGGTCAAGCATTCCCAGGGAAAACAGCGCCCGGGTCTCGAACTTAGAGTGGTCGCACAACATATAGGTTTCTCTGGCGTTTTTCATTCCCAGGATCTTCAGGTCGACGTCATCCATGGTATAGCTCATGATCCCCAGATCGGGATCCAGGGCGTCAACAGACATAAAGATCTTGTCTGCGGAGATATTTTTGAGCATGGCCTCTGCATGATATCCGTATGTGGAACAGAAACCGTCCCGAATGATCCCGCCGAGAAAAACGACCTGGTTGGAAGTTTTTGTGGAGACTTCCAAAGCGATGTACAGGTCATTTGTCACGACCCGGAGGTCGTGAAAAGATCCCAGCCGGGACGCAAGCGCACAGGTAGTGGTTCCGGAATCCAGTATAATCTGTTCCCCCGGGTTGATCATACCGGCGGCAGCCGCTGCAATCCGGCTCTTTTCATCCGCATTTGTCTGCGCCTTTATTCCATAGGGAGGCTCGAGAATCGAAGCTGATGGTGATACAGATCTGGCACCGCCTCTGACTTTTTCCAGCATCCTCCGGGAAGACAGTTCGTTGATGTCTCTCCGGAGGGTTGCTTCTGAGGCCCCGAGCTCTCGAACCATATCCTCTATTGTCGCAATGCCTTTTTCATCGACCAGCCGTATCAGCCGGTCCTGACGTTCTGCCCGCAGCATAATATCGCCTCGATTCATCCGGTTCTGTTACAGGGTCCTGCGGAATTCTTTTACGACATCCATGAATTCACGTACACGGTTGACATCCACTGCATTCTCGAACACGCCGTCATATTTGAATGTGGTCGCACAGACAGCACCGTCAGAGTGTGTCAGCTGACGTACGATATTGTCTTTGGTACAGCCGGTGTTGCAGAGGATCGGCGTATGCTTAACGGAAGCCTTTACGCGGGAGAGTATCTGCGTATTGGTCTCCGCGCCTGCCGTAAGGCCGGAGACACAGATCGCGTCCGGATGATTATTGAACTCGGTGGAACGGGCAATTTCCTCGATACTGCGGTCTGCAAGATAACGTGCGGCTTCGGGAACGATGTTGTAGAGAAGCTTGATGTCTTTTCCTCCGATCGCCATCTGATGACGCACGGTCTTGCCGACATTGGTGTTCCACAGTCCGAAATCCGATGCATAGACACCGCTGATGATCTCGCGGATGAATTTGCCGCCGACAGATACACACAGGTCCAGGGATGCGATGGGATCCCACAGGCAGTTAACGCCATAGGGGATCGTGATCTCTTTTCTCAGGGAACCGATTATATAGCCCATGGCTGCCAGGGTGATGGGCTCCACCTGTGTCAGGTAGGGAAGACTGAATTCGTTGGAAAACATGATCGCATCCACGCCGCCTTCCTGCAGTGCGAGCAGGTCCTTGCGCGCACATTCCACGACATAGTCTATCCCCTTCTCCTGATCGTAGTGAGGATCACCCGGGAGCGGCTGCAGGTGGCACATCGCAATGATCGGTTTCACGGTTCCGAATAATTCTTCCATCCAGTTCATAATGCTTTCTCCTCTCTATATTGGATCTGTTGAAATGTGTTTTCAGGAATGTACTGTTCATGAAATAGTATAACAAAAAAACAGTCAAAGTCAACACAAAATAATCAAAAATAATCATTTAAAATCAAAAACAGTCATCAGAAGGGAAAACAAAGACCGGCGCATTCTCGCAGTCCGTATCAGGAGAATACGCCGGTTTCTTCGCTAAAGCAGTTGGTTTACAGTCCCATCTCTTCGCGTACCTGCCTGAAGCATTCTACCACAAAGTCGATGTCTTCGTATGTATGAGCCGCGGATACCTGCGTACGGATACGCGCCTTGCCCTTCGGGACGACCGGATAGGAGAAGGCAACGACGTATACGCCTTTTTTCATCATCCTCTGGGCAAACTCGGCAGCCGTCTTCTCATCATAGAGCATGACGGGCACACAGGGGTGCGTACCGGGGATGATATCGAATCCTTCGTCTACGAGCTTCTTGCGGTAATAAGCGGTCACCTTCTCGAGATGGTCCCGGAGATCGGTGCTCTCTTTCAGCATCGAGAAGAGTTCCAGACTTGCACCTGCAATGGCCGGCGCGAGGGAGTTGGAGAAGAGATACGGACGGCTCCTCTGACGCAGGAGGTCGATGATCTCTTTTCTTCCGGATGTGTACCCGCCGGAAGCTCCGCCCAGCGCCTTGCCGAGTGTTCCCGTGATGACATCAACGCGTCCTTCGACTCCGCAGTATTCGGAAGTGCCTCTTCCGTGAGCGCCGACAAAGCCTACCGCGTGACTGTCATCCACCATGACCAGTGCGTTGTATTTATCCGCCAGGTCACAGACCCCGGCGAGGTTTGCGATGATGCCGTCCATGGAGAAGACGCCGTCGGTTGCGATCAGTTTGATCCTGGCCTCGTTCTCATCGGCTTCCTTCAGTTTTGCCTCGAGATCCTCCATATTATTGTTCTTATAGCGGTATCTTTTAGCCTTGCAGAGCCTGACTCCGTCGATGATGGAAGCGTGGTTGAGTTCGTCGCTGATCACCGCGTCTTCCGCGGACAGGATCGTCTCGAAGAGGCCGCCGTTTGCATCGAAGCAGGAGGAATACAGGATCGTATCTTCTGTGCCGAGGAATTCGGAGATGCTTGCTTCGAGCTTCTTGTGGATATCCTGGGTTCCGCAGATGAACCTTACGGAAGCTACGCCAAATCCTTTTTCGTCATAGGTCTTCTTAGCGGCTTCGATCAGTCTCGGGCTGTCGCCGAGTCCGAGATAGTTGTTCGCACACATACAGAGCAGTTTCCGGCCGTCTTCCATGGTTACATGGGCACTCTGCGGCGAGACAAAAGGCGCCTCACCCTTAAAAAGACCAGCTTCGCGGATTGCTTCCACTTCACTGCGGTAAAAATCCAAAGCTTCTCTGTTCATGATTAACCTCCCATTTATACTTGAATATCTATGCGAGTCCTCATGTCTGTATGATCAATCGAACTCCCATTTTTCTGTGCCTATTTATAATACAGTTTATGAATACAGTCCCAGTCCAGGATGACTTTGCCTGACTGTCCGGATATCATCGCTTCGAATCCCTTCCTGAAATCCGTGATATCGAACCGGTGTGTAATGATCCCGGAGATATCCAGACCTGCCTGTGTCATGGTCGTCATCTTGTACCAGGTATCCCAGACCTTGCGTCCGTAGATGCCCTTAAGCGTGAGTCCGTCGAAGATCACCGATTCCAGATCGACCGGCGTTTCCGTCCCCTGGAGTCCAAGCAGGGCGATCTTGCCGCCGTGCTTCATTGTATGGATCATATCCTGAAGTGCATATTTTGAACCGGACATCTCCAGGCCGACATCGAAACCTTCCGTCATACCGATGTCTTTCATGACATCACCGATATTCTCGTACTTCAGGTTCACGGTCCTTGTCGCGCCGAGTCTTCTGGCCAGATCCAGCCGGTACGGATTGAAATCGGTTACTACGACGTGCCGTGCCCCGCAGAACTTCACGATCGCGGCAGCCATGCAGCCGATGGGACCTGCGCCGGAGATCAGCACGTCTTCTCCGAGCGTTTCGAAACTGAGGGCGGTGTGAGTTGCATTTCCGAACGGGTCAAAGATCGCATACAGCTCTGTGGGAATGTTCGGATTGCACGGCCAGACATTGACGGAAGGAATCACGAGGTATTCGGCAAATGCACCGTTGCGGTTGACGCCTACACCTTTCGCATCCTTACAGTTCTCTTTGTGCCCCTCCAGGCAGTTGCGGCATTTGCCGCAGGTGATATGTCCTTCGCCGGAAACATAGTCTCCCTTCTTGAAGCCTCTGACTCCCGGACCGGTTTCCTCGATCACGCCCACATATTCGTGGCCCGCGGTCAGACCGATTGGGATCGTGTGCTGCGCCCACTCATTCCACTGCCATATGTGTACATCCGTGCCGCATATTGCAGTCTTGAGGATCCGGATCCTGACATCGTTGTATCCGACTTCAGGGATCGGCACCTGCTTCATCCACAGGCCTTCCTCCGGTTTTTCCTTGACCAGAGCCCACATCATTCCTTCCTGAGCTCTTTCCATAAGCAATTACCTCCTTTGCGCCTGCCAGATCTTCCTGCTCAGAGAACTGATGACAGTATTGTTCAGACAACCTGCATCTGCCTTGATTGTACTCTCATTTCAGGAAAAGTTAAGACCGTTTTTTCAAAATCAATCCCGTCTTTCCCCGGAGTCCCATGTCTCACAGAATCTTGCGGCAAAGGACGGCTCCATGCCCTTTACATACAGATGACTGATGTCGCCGAAGGATTGCATACGGAAGGAAGCGATCCCTTCACGGCGCTCTTCTGTATACAGTGTGGTGACGGAAGCGGGCGGCGCGACCGTTCCGTGCCAGAGGACGAATGCCGGCAGGTGCAGCAGGTGGCTGAGCAGTACGCATTCCACACCGAAGTGGCAGAACAGTACGATGGTATCGCGGTTCGGTTCAGTGACACGATAGATCTTACCGTCTCTCTCATAACCGTGAAGTGCAAGCAGCTTGTCCAGTTCGGAGACGACGTATTCATAATATTCCCGCACGTCCGCATTGATCATGGCCGGGTGATCCATCCACCTGCTGCGGTCGTAGAGGGAAGAGATCTCGGTCCAGTCCTGCGGGAGCCAGTCCCAGCAGATATGCTTTTCACCCGTTCCCGGGTATTTGATATACGGTGGGGAGAACTCTCTCAGCCAGGGACAGATCTCAGCCTCACGGTTCATTCTCTTCAATGTAACCGCCGCTGTATCCCGTGCGCGCCCGAGTGAGGAGCAGTAGAACTTTTTCACTGTCAGTTTCGACAGTCTGTCTGCAAGCGCTTCCGCTTCTTTCCAGCCGGTTTCTGTGAGGGAGTCTTCCTCATAGTCCGGCTCGCCATGTCTTACGATCAATAATCTCATAGTATTATTTCTCCTGTGCAGGGGTAACTGTTATCCGGAAGTTCATCCCGGAGGCCAATCTGTTCATAAATGGAAGCAATTCTTTCTGAAAAATATGGAGTGTGCAATAAGAATTCTCCGATATCATTGTACCATTAATAATACAAAACTGCTGTATTATTTATTTGCGCTGAAAGGGATTACGCTGTACAATACTGACTTGAATAAAGCTTTGCTCCCCGGGGAGGATGGGAGCGTTGTTAGCGCCAGGACCGGAAACGGTTGACGAGGACGGCAGTGATCGAAAGACTCGGCGGATGCTGCCGCGGCCAACGCGGGTCGTAAGAGTTCATGGAAAAAGCAGAATCAACACTGTAACAGAGCATGACTTGCCGCGTGTCTGATGTAGAATTGAAAATGAAGATATGAAAAAGACCGGCTGACAGCCTCTGTGTACGGTTCATTTGCAGAAGACTGGTCCGGAAATGGATATGCTGCCCGAAGCGGCGGCGGATAGGAGAGTTTTATCATGCGAGTAGTAATTCAGGAAGATTACCAGAAGATGTGCAAATGGGCTGCAGATTATATCGCGGCGAAGATCAATGCTCATAAGGAAGACCGTCCGTTTATCCTTGGACTTCCCACAGGTTCATCACCGATCGGCGTCTATAAGGAACTGATCCGGATGAATAAGGCAGGCGAGGTTTCCTTCGCAAATGTCGTGACCTTCAACATGGACGAGTATCTCGGCCTTCCGCGGGAGCATGACCAGAGCTACTGGTATTTTATGCATGACGAGTTCTTTGACCATCTTGTTGATATGAAGCCTGAGAACATCAATATCCTGAACGGCATGACGGACGATCCGGAAGGGGAGTGCGCACGCTATGAGGAGAAGATCGCATCTTACGGCGGGATCGACCTGTTCATGGGAGGCAGCGGTGTTGACGGCCACCTTGCGTTCAACGAGCCCTTTACTTCTCTGACTTCCAGAACCGGCGTCCGCGACCTGACCACAGACACCCGAA
>CADCOU010000175.1 GCA_902803155.1 uncultured Lachnospiraceae bacterium
GGACAGGAATAAAAAAATCCCTGTCCGGCCGTCCGGATCGCTATATTTCACAGAAAATTCATCGGATACCCGTCACGAAGATCTCGACACCGATCCCGATCAGGATCAGGCCACCCAGAATCGAGGCCTTTCCGGTCAGTTTCGTTCCGACCTTCTTGCCGATCGTCAGTCCGCCCATGCAGATCACATAAGTGACAGCGGCGATCAGGATACATGCGGTCAGAGCCATGATCACGTCATATTCCGCGATCGTGAATCCGACGGAAAGGGCATCGATGGAAGTCGCAACTGCCTGCAGGATCAGCGTACCCAGCGAAAGTACCGTTCCGTTTTCCGTCTCTGTACCCCGGATCCCTTCCAGCAGCATCTTTCCTCCGATATAGAGGAGGAGCAGCAGTGCGATCCATGGAATGAACTTCCGGAAGGATTCAAAGTATTCTGCGATCGTATGTACGCAGAACCACCCGATCATGGGCATCATGAACTGGAACCATGCGTACATTCCGGCAATCACGCTCATCCGCCCCGCCTTCATCCGGGGTTCGTTCAGCCCGTTGGTGCAGGACACGGAGAATGCGTCCATGGCGAGTCCCACGCCGAGGAGCAGACTGTTTATCACAAATGAAATATTCACAGCGGCGCTACGACCTCACGGTAAACCTTTTTGAAGAACAGGATGGACAGCGTCACCGATACGATCTCGGCGATCGGGAAGCACCACCATACCTTGTTGACGTCTCCGGTCAGGCGGGCAAGCAGCCATGCGGCCGGAATCAGAGCACCCAGCTGGCGCGTCACAGAGATTACAAGGGAATAATAGCTCTTGGAAAATGCCTGGAACACGGAGCCGAGCGTGATGCCGATCGCAGCAAACGGGAAATGGATCGCGACGGTCCTGAGCGCAACTACGCCCATCGCCCTCATATTGTCGGATGCATTGAACAGGGACAGCAGCTTCACCGGCATGATCTCAAAGATCAATGTACCGCAGAGCATGATGCCGAATGCCAGCATAAACGAGAACTTCAGTGCCTCGTCTATCCTCTCCCTCTTCCTGGCGCCATAGTTGTACGCCAGTACCGGGATCAGCCCGTTGTTAAGTCCGAATACCGGCATGAAGAAGAAACTCTGCAGTTTGAAGTATACGCCGAACACAGCCGTCGCGGTCGAGGAGAAGCCAGACAGGATCCGGTTCATGAGATAGCTCATGACCGATCCGATCGACATCATCAGGATCGACGGCACGCCGACAAAGTATATCCTCCTGATCGTTTCCATCTCCGGTTTCAGGATCTTCCGGAAGCTGAGGTGGATCTCCCTGTTTTTCTTTATATTGCAGACCAGGCCGATCACTGCGCCGATCATCTGCCCGAATACCGTAGCGTAAGCCGCACCGGCAACGCCCAGTTTCGGGAACCCGAAGTATCCGAAGATCAGGATCGGGTCAAAGATAATATTGAAGATCGCGCCTGTCATCTGGGAGACCATGGAATAAAATGTCATCCCGGTCGACTGCAGCAGGCGCTCGAACGTCATCTGGAACAGGAGTCCGAAAGACAGGCAGCAGACGATCCTGAGATAAGTCACTCCGTATTCAATGATCTGAGGGTCTGAAGTCTGCGTCCGCAGGAACGGTCCTGCCGCAAAAAGCCCCAGCAGAAGAAATCCGATGTAAGAGAAGAAGATCAGCAGCAGTCCGGTATTAGCCGCCGCGTCCGAACGGTCAAATCTCTTCTCGCCGAGAGACTTTGACAGCATCGCGTTGATGCCGACACCGGTACCGGAGCCGACCGCGATCATCAGGGTCTGCATCGGGAACACCATCGTGACCGCCGTCAGTGCCTGCTCATTGATCTGCGAAACAAATATACTGTCCACGATGTTGTACAGAGCCTGCACCAGCATCGAAGCCATCATGGGAAGAGACATGGAGATGATCAGCCGTTTGACCGGCAGAACGCCCATCTTGTTTTCTTTTGTCTGACTCACTGAAACCCTCCGGAAATATACCCAGTGTCAAATATCTGAAGTATGCGGGACTATTCTGCACCATAACGGAAGAAATAGCAATAGGAAAACAAAGGAGGCTGCCGCGTCGCGCAGCAGCCTCCCGTCTATGATAAATCCCCTTGTTGCCATAAACCATGACAGTATTCACAGATCTCTGTGAACGACCGCATTTACAGACATGATATGCTCAATATCTGGAGCAAAAAGGATTCCATCCCACAACATGTGGTACTCAATCATGATAATCCCGAAGTGTGTGTTATTCAAGAGGGAAAGTTGCACAAAGCTGCAGTCCCCCACGCCGCTCCTGTCGGGAATTGTTACCCTCAGCCGGCAGCAGCGCGGACTTCCTGACTGAGTTGTATTAAAACGGTTCATCCTGTAAAATATCTGCAGCGTCCCAAAAGACAGGGAAAGGAAGTCGTTATCCATGAATGACAAAGCCATGCGGGTCCTCGAATACCCGAAGATCATACAGCAGCTTACAGACTGTGCCACATCACAGAGCGGCAAAGTGCTCTGCCGCTCCCTGCTGCCCTCCGACAGCCTCCCGGAGATCCTGCGTACGCAGAATGAGACATCCGACGCCCTGCGCCGTCTCTACGCCAAAGGGAGCCTGTCCTTTTCCGGAGTCAAAGATATCCGCCCGGACATCCGAAGGCTGGAGATCGGAAGCAGCCTGGGCATCCCGGAACTTCTCGATATCGCAAAACTGCTGGACGCCGCTCTGCGGGCCAGACAGTATGAGAAAGCCGGTATCTCTTCACGACCGGCTGCAGGAAGCGGCGACGGTCCTGAAGAAGAGAGTCCTGAAGATTCCCTGACGGAGCTGTTCCGCGGTATAGAACCGCTTCAGACCCTGCAGCGCGAGATCCGCAGGTGCATCCTGTCCGAAGATGAGATTGCAGACGACGCGTCGCCTGAACTTCGCCGGATACGCCGGCAGATCAGTCTCTCCCAGGAACGCATCCACACACAGCTCTCTCAGATCGTGAACGGTTCTGCCAGGCAGTACCTGCAGGACGCGCTGATCACGCAGAGGGACGGGCGCTACTGCATCCCTGTACGCGCAGAACACCGCTCTCAGGTCCCGGGCATGATCCACGATCAGTCCGCCACCGGTTCCACGCTGTTCATAGAGCCGATGGCAATCGTGAAGCTGAACAACGATATCCGCCAGCTGGAAGCAGACGAAAAAGCAGAGATCCAGAAGATCCTGGCCGCCCTCAGTGAAGAAGCAGCCGGATACAGCGAAAACCTTATCACCGACGTTGAAGTCCTGACCGCTCTGGATTTCATTTTTGCCCGCGCGCAGCTGGCGAAGAAAATGAACGCTTCCATGCCGGAATATAACGAAGACGGCATTATCGAACTGAAAAAAGCCAGACATCCTCTGATCGACCGCAAGACAGTCGTTCCGGTCGACATCCGCCTGGGAGACACTTATGACCTGCTGGTCATCTCCGGTCCGAACACCGGCGGTAAGACAGTCAGCCTGAAGACGGTCGGACTCCTCACCCTGATGGGGCAGGCAGGTCTCCATATCCCTGCGGCGGAACACTCCAGGCTGGCCCTGTTCTCCGAGGTCTACGCGGATATCGGGGACGAGCAGTCCATCGAACAGAGCCTGAGCACCTTTTCCGGCCACATGACCAACATCGTCTCCTTCTGGGGCAAAGCGGATGAAAAGTCCCTGGTCCTCTTCGACGAACTCGGCGCCGGTACGGATCCGGACGAGGGCGCCGCGCTGGCCATCGCGATCCTCTCGTCGCTTCACGCAAGAGGGATCCGGACGGTCGCGACGACACATTATTCCGAACTGAAGATCTACGCGCTCTCGACTCCGGGCGTCGAGAACGGATGCTGCGAATTCGACGTCTCCACACTCCGGCCTACCTACCGCCTGCTGATCGGGGTGCCCGGGAAGTCCAATGCATTTGCAATCTCCCGCAAACTGGGGCTGCCGGATGACGTGATCGAAAGCGCAAAACAGCATCTGACCGATGCGGAGGAGGATTTCGAAGATGTGATCTCTGACCTGGAAGACCGGAGAGTCTCCATGGAGAAAGCGGAAAATGAGATGACACGTGACCGCGACGAGATCCGGTCTCTCCGCGAATCGCTGGAACGCAGGAGCCGCCGGCTGGAGGATTCCCGTGAAAAGATACTCTCCGAAGCCCGCGAGGAGGCGGCAAGGATCCTCCGTGAGACAAAGGCATACGCAGACGAGACGATCCGCAATTATAATAAATACGGTTCCGATGCAAACGCCGCGCGTCAGATGGAGCGCGAACGCACGCAGCTGCGGGAGCGGATGAACGAGATGGACAGGTCTTCCTCAAAGAGCCGGTATGATAAAGAGGTTTCTTCCATCGGACAGGAACGGAAAATGCTGGATCCGAAGAAGCTCCGCGTCGGCGATACTGTCTATGTGAAGTCCGTGAACCTGAAGGGTACGGTCCTGACGCTGCCTGACCAGAAAGGGGTCCTGCAGGTGAGAATGGGGATCCTGAATACGAAAGTGACCGTCGACGACCTGGAACTGGTCGACGAGGTGACAATCCAGGCTCCGAACCTTGCGCGTACCGGATCAGGAAAAGTCCGCCTGTCAAAGTCGGCAGCAGTCTCCACAGAGATCAATCTTCTCGGCAAGACTGTCGATGAGGCGGTCTCCGAGCTGGATAAGTATCTGGATGACGCATACATGGCTCATCTTCCCAGTGTCCGGATCGTCCACGGCAAAGGGACAGGCGCACTGCGAAAGGGTGTGCACGATTATCTCCGCAGACAGAAAAAGAAGGTCGCATCCTTCCGCCTCGGCGAATTCGGCGAAGGCGATGCCGGCGTTACGATTGTGAAGTTCAAAGACTGACCGGTAAAATCCGGAATGAACTGACAGAATCAGATTAAATAAATTATAGAGAGTTTCTCTTTAAAGAGTGTTCTTCTTGTTGTACAATACCCTCAGCAGGCAGCTGCCTGCCGAGGGTATAAATTTTTACTGTATAAGGGGAAAGGAGTAACTATGTCGGAAGGAATCAAGAAATACATCGCGGAGTTTATCGGAACATTTGTCCTGGTGCTGGTCGCATGCGGAACTGCTGCAGTAACGGGATGCAGCGGATCTGAAGCAAACGGCGCCTATATCCTGACTGCTCTGTCATTCGGTCTGGTGATCGTTGCGATGGCATATTCCATCGGAAACATCTCCGGATGCCACATCAATCCTGCCGTATCCGTCGGCGTTCTGCTGAACGGCGGCATGACTGTCAC
>CADCOU010000176.1 GCA_902803155.1 uncultured Lachnospiraceae bacterium
AATACGAAGTCCGGAGCATATCAAAAGCTCCGGACTTTGCATTCTCTATAGATTTTCTATCTTATGCCTTCTCGTAAACATTTTACCAATCAGGCTTTCCGAACCTTGTCCTTCAGGATCCCGACGAGGACATCGATCGTTCCCTGAGGAGTCAGCTTCGCGACGTTTAGGGATATATCATAATCCTTGTAGTTCCCCATGGTATGACCGGTATAGGCATGATAATAGGTTTCCCTCCAGTGGTCACACCGGTCGACGAATTTCTCTGGATCCGTCTTTCCGTATTCTCCGAGTTCCTCGCATCTTCTGACGCGGAAGTCTTTGTCCGCATGAAGGAAAATGTCAAAGGTCTCCACTCCTGCTTCCCGGAGGATGATGTTAGAACAGCGCCCGACGATAATGCAGTCTTCCTTCGCGAGTTCAAGTATGACCTCTCTCTGTGCCTGGAAGATCGCGTCGTAGGAACTGTTGTATGTGGAAGTGCTCAGGAATTCATTGATGAACCTGCGGCCATCACTGATATACTCTCCCTCGCGGGTGACATCCTCTTCCGAATACCCGCTGACTTTGGCAGTCTTCCGGATCACATCCACATCGTAATAATTGATGCCCAGAGCTTCTGAAAGAGCTTTTGCTATAGACCTTCCGTACGCTGCGTATTCTCTGCTGATCGTGATAACCATGTTATGTCTCCTCTCTTCAGGCGGGCTGCGCCTTCTTCTTCAGCTGCAGCTCAACGATGAATACGACTACTGTGATCGCTGTTCCGACGATATCCGTCACGGTACCCGGATAGATCAGCATCAGTCCTGCTGCCAACAGGATGATCCGCATGACCGGATTAATGTTCGTGAGCATGTAGCCTTCCATCGCGGCGGAGATCGCATACATTCCGATGACGCTGGTGATGATGATCACTACGAATTCCATTGGGGTCGTATCGATCAGCAGCATGGCCGGGTTCAGGCAGAACATGTACGGGATCAGGAATGCCGCGATCGCGAGCTTTGATGCATTCAGTGCTGTCCGCATGGGATCGGACTTCGCAATCGCGGAACCTGCGTAGGCTGCCAGTGCGACCGGCGGCGTGATGTCCGCGACGATACCAAAGTAGAATACGAACATGCTCGCACAAAGTGCATTCAGTCCCATACCGGTCGTCAGGATCGGTGCGCAGGTCGTCGCCATGATGATGTATGTTGCCGTGGTCGGAACGCCCATGCCCAGGATGATGCAGCAGATCATAGTGAAGATCAGTGCGATCATCAGATGACCGTGAGAGATGCCGACGATGGCAGTAATGAACACCTGGCCCAGGCCGGTCATGGTCACAACGCCGGCGATGATGCCTGCAATACCGCAGGCGACCGCGATGCTGAGCGTGTTCTTCGCACCGGTCTCCAGTGCATCCAGGAACTTCTTCGGTGACATGCGGTGTTCTTTATCAAAGATACTGACCACGATGCACAGAAGTGTTGCTATGATGGCCGCACGGCTCATCGTATAACCTGACGTGATCAGGTAGACCAGCGCAACGAGCGGAATCAGCAGGTAGAGTTTCGGAAGGAGCTTCTTCACCTCCGGAAGCTCTGACTTCGGGATACCCTTCAGTCCCAGTCTCTGTGCTCTCAGGTGTACCATCAGGAAGATACCTGTGAAGTACAGGACAGCCGGCAGGATCGCGCGGATGACGATATTGGAGTACGGAACGCCGACTATTTCCGCCATCAGGAACGCTGCGGCGCCCATGATCGGAGGCATGATCTGTCCGCCTGTCGATGCGGCCGCCTCGACGGCTCCGGCAAACTCTCCGGGATACCCGGTCGATTTCATCATCGGGATCGTAACGGAACCGGTCGTAACGGTATTGCCGACTGAAGAGCCGGACACCATGCCGCACAGTGCGGACGAGATGACCGCGACCTTTGCCGGTCCGCCGGATGCGGAGCCTGCGATGCAGTTCGCGCACTGGATGAAGAAATCGGCGATACCGGTCGCTTCCAGGAACGCGCCGAAGATGATGAACAGTACGATGTATGTACTGCAGACGCCGATCGGAGTTCCGATGATTCCGTTGGTCGTGTAGAACAGGTTGTAGACGACGGAACGAAGTACCTTGTATAACGCCTTACCATTTGAAAGGTTTGTGACAAAAGCATACAGGATGAAGCAGCCTGCCACGACCAGGATCGGGATACCGGTAACCCTGCGGCAGCACTCAGCCAGCACCAGGATACCGATCACACCCAGGATGATCTCCGTATTGTTGATGCGCGTCGCCCGGTCGATGATTGCCTTGTTGTTCGCGACAAAGTAGAAGAAGCTTCCGGAACCGAGCACTGCGATCACGATGTCATAGATCGGGATCCGGTTTACCTTCTGCGGTCTTCCGCCTGACTTCCTGGCCGGGAAAAGGACGAATACGAATATGATCACAACGCCGAGGAACAGCGGGCGCCGTATACGTTCATCCCAGACGGCAAACAGGTTCATATAGATCATGAAGAGGGAAAATGCCGCAAGCAGCACCTTGATCACCAGTGCAGGGATTCCCTCCCACGGCCGGACATTGGATTCACGGTCGTATTTTTTCATGATCTCTTCCACATCAGCTGCCGTTCCGGTCTCCGCACTTTCGACCGGCGGTGTGGTCTGTATGTCTTTTTCTTTGAGATCGCTCATGGTACACCTCTTGTTTCTGTTATCTACAGCAATTACGCAGAGTGATATCTCACTCCTTGATCTGTAATGAATGAGTTCTTTCTGTTCTTACCGAAGGCATAGCAGCATTATTGTGAGTCTGACCCGAAAGCCTCTATGCTATCTCACGAACCGGAACCGGACCTTTGTATTCCTGCCGCAGAGGTCCCGGAGACTGACCGGTTCCCCTTCATTCAGAGTCAGCGTGTGATCCGACACAGTTCCGACAAAGTACACCAGATCATCCATCCTCCGGTTGAAGCCGGTGATGATCATGCTGCCGTCTTCCCCGTATTCCAGCTTCTGCCCTTCCTCCAGCTGGGTCTGCACGCCTGCGCCGAACCCGTAGTAAACGGTCTTTACCACATAGATTCCGTCCCCGCGGATCTCGTAATAGTCCGTGACCGGGCTCTTATTGACGGAATGCACGAAACCGACGCCGAAGGTATCTCCCACACGGACCTTGTAAGAAGCAATATTCTCTCCGGTTTCCTCATTGATCAGGACCAGCTGCCCCGGTCGGCGCAGATACAGAAATGCGGCGGCCAGCACCGCTATAAGCAGGATCAGGGCCGCCGCCAGTTTTCTGATATTCAGGGTCCCGGGATCCGGAATCCTCCGATTACTCAACCTCGATGCCCTGCTCCGCGAAGTACTTCACAGCACCCGGATGGAACGGAACGCTGATGCCGGCAACCGCATCCTCGAGATTCAGGAATTCGAACTTCGCATGGCCTGCTACCAGGTCATCCTTGTTGTCGAACATTGCCTTCAGCAGATTGTAAACATCATCCTCGCTGACCTCGGTGGAAGCAATCAGGGTTGCCCTTACGGAAACAGTGGTCGCATCTTCATCTACGCCCTTGTAAGTGCCGGCCGGGATGGTGGTTGCGGTATAGAAGTCATAGTCAGCCTGGAGCTTCTCGATGTGCTCATCATCGAGCTGTACCAGATGTACGTCCTTTGTGGTAGCCAGGTCAACAACTGCGGTGGTCGGAGCGCCTGCAACGACGAATGCAGCGTCGATCTTGCCGTCCTTCAGGCTTTCTGCGGAATCGCCAAATCCTGCGTTGACGACCTTGATGTCATCAAAGCTCAGGTCATATACGCCGAGGATCTGCTTTGCGTTGAACTCGGTTCCTGATCCGGCATCACCGACCGAAACGGTCTTGCCCTTCAGATCCGCTACGCTCTCGATCGATCCGTCGCAGGTGACGATCTGGATGGTCTCGTCATACAGTCCCGCCACGCTGGCAAAGGTATCATATGCTCCTTCAGCCTCAAACAGATCAGTTCCGGTATATGCATAGTACATAACGTCGTTCTGAACGATCGCCAGGTCTGCATCTTCCTCATCGATCAGCTGGATATTAGCCTTGGAAGCACCGGTAGAGGTAACTGTCAGGTCCACGTCATCCAGCAGCGGGTTCAGGACTGTCGCCATAACGCCGCCTACTGCATAGTAGGTACCTGTCGTTCCGCCGGTTCCCAGTGTCAGGTTAGCTGCCATAGCGGCCGTGGTGGTTCCCAGCACCATGGTTGCAGCCAGCAGGATTCCCAATACTTTCTTCTTCATGTAAACACCTCCATAATTGAATACTTTGTTTCCTTCTGCAGGTCATAGTCTCTGACCCACATACACTCTGATATTTTAATGCATCACTGTGAAAAAGTCAAACAGATCCATGAAGAAGAAACGCAGTTCACCGTGACAGGTTCCGGCGGGCCAATGCATACACCAGAGGGTTCGGTGACATCTCCTGCTGTGCATGCATCGTATCCCTGCAGCCTCTGAATTCATAGATCGCCTTCGCAACTGCAGCTGATCTGGATGCACCTTCATAACAGTGGACAATAAGGCGGTCGCAGACAAGTCCCGTCACGAATTCCTTAAGTCCGGTGAAATCCTCCTGTCCCGGCACGGGACATCCGTAGGGAATGCCCTCCTCATCATATTCTTCTGTGATGTCATTGATCTTCAGACGCATGACCGAGACAATATCCGGATTCCCGGGAAATGCCACATCTTTTTCTTCTGTTGAAGTAATGGATATAATCGATGTTGTTGTCCCGGTTTCTTCTGCAAGCCTGAGAGCCCTTGCCTGACTGCATATCTCAATTATCATTTTCTTTTTCATCGGCCGATACCGGTTCGAGCCTGTAGATCCGGAGACCGTCAAATTTCTTGATCAGTTTGAGCATGCACTTCATCGGCTTCCAGTCTTTGCCCTGGTCAGAAGGAGGAAGCAGGTTATAGTGGCAGCTGACTTCTTCCGAAGTCGGATTCCCGTCCATTGTAAGCTTGTGTCTTCTCATCTGTTCCCTGAGCGCCGA
>CADCOU010000177.1 GCA_902803155.1 uncultured Lachnospiraceae bacterium
AAATGATCAGAGGCGTCCTCGCCTCGTCGATCAGGACCGAGTCGACCTCGTCGATGATCGCATACACAAGGTCTCTCTGAACAAGCTTTTCCTTGTAAATGACCATGTTGTCACGAAGGTAGTCGAAACCGTCTTCGTTGTTCGTGATATAGGTGATGTCCTTTGCGTACTCTTCTCTTCTCTCATCCGACTCCATCGAGTTCTGGATGCATCCGCAGGTCAGGCCGAGAAATTCATGAACCGGCCCCATCCAGTCGCGGTCACGCTTTGCCAGGTAATCATTGACCGTGACGATATGGACGCCCTGTCCGGTAAGCGCGTTCAGGTACGCGGGAAGCGTCGATACAAGCGTCTTACCTTCACCGGTCCTCATCTCAGCGATACGGCCCTGATGCAGGATGATACCGCCGATGACCTGTACGCGGTACGGTTTCAGGCCGATGACTCTCCACGCGGCCTCTCTGACCGTCGCGAACGCTTCCGGCAGGATATCGTCCAGCGTTTCGCCGTTTGCGAGGCGCTCTCTGAACTCTGCAGTCCTGCCCTTCAGTTCCTCGTCAGAGAGCTTCGAATACGGTTCTTCGAGGCTCATGACTTTATTGACGATCGGCTCGATCTTCTTCAGCTCACGCTGCGAATGCGTGCCGAACACTTTCTCCATAAATCCCATAAGTCTGGTACTCCTTTGTAATCAGCATAATCAGAATGATTTTATCACGCAGGCGCCTGCATGACAACAAAAACAGACCCCTGCGCGGTAATAACACAGAAATTTCACATGCAGATGGGCATTCCTTCCGAATTGTGCTAAATTGGCAGAAACAGACGGAAGTATATATGCATGGAGAGACTCCCGCCATGGGCAAGACACATTTTCGCTATTTTGAGACCGGATCGACGGATCCTTACTACAACCTGGCCTTTGAAGAATACCTGTTTGACCACTTTCTGCAGGACAGCATCCTCATGCTGTGGCAGAATGACAGGACGGTCGTGATCGGCAGGAATCAGATCACGCAGCAGCAGGTCAACATACCTTTTATCGAAGCGCACCGAATCAATGTAGTCCGTCGGATGACCGGCGGCGGGGCTGTGTACCATGACCTTGGCAATCTGAACTATTCTTTTATTACGGATGAAGTCGGAAGTTCCGTCTCGCAGTCACTGGAGATCCTGGCGGTTCCGATCGTGGAAGCGCTGCGCGGTCTGGGCCTTGAGGCTTCTGTGTCCGGGCGCAATGATATCCTGGTAAGTGGGCGCAAAGTGTCGGGGACCGCACAGAGAGCAGCGCATGGAAGGATCCTGCACCACGGGACCCTGCTTTTCGACTCGGATGAAGAGATGATATCCGGAGCACTCAGAGTCGATGAGGAGAAATTCCGCGGAAAGGGCGTCCGTTCCGTAAAGAGCCGTATCAGGAACATCCTCCTGTTCCTGGACGAAGCTGCGCTGCAGCTTTCTCCGGAAAAAAGATCCTCCCTTCCCGCTGACATATCAAAGTTCTGGGAGTATCTGAGGAAAGCACTAAACACCAATAGTGACGGTGCGGGAACCGTTTCCGCAGAAATGCTTTCTTCCGGGGTTCTGTCCCGCGAATCGCTCTCACCCGAAGAACTCCCTCCTGAAATGCTGAAAGAAATCAGCAGACTTGCCGAGACAAAATACCGCTCTTACGAGTGGAACTTTGGCCGGTCCCCCCGGTTTGAGTTTTCCTCCAGACGGTATCTGCCGGGCGGGCTTCTGGAATGCTTTGTTGATGTGAAGGACGGAAGGATCAGCGGAATCCGGTTCTGCGGCGATTTCCTGGCAAGAAGACCTCTTGACGAAATTGAAGAGAAACTAAACAGCGTGCCGTTTGAGTGGCACGCTGTGAGAGATGTCCTGAATGAGACTGATCTCAGGCCTTATTTCGGGGATATTGAGAATGAGGCTATTCTGGATACGCTGTTTGACGCTGTCCGATGACTGCCGGAGGCTGTTCTCAGTCAGCCACCGCCTCCAGGGCCGCGGTCATTGCCTCCTCAAAAGTCGGATGCGGCCTCATATACCGCAGCATATCTTTTGCTGTCAGTCCGTTTGCGACTGCGAGCGAGATCTGGCTGATCATGTCCGTGGCATGCTCGCACATCAGCTGCGCGCCGAGCAGGCGTCCGTCATCCTTTCGTACGACAACTTTCATGAAGCTTCGTCCTGCGCCTGTGATGAGCGTCCTTGCGTTTGCACCCATGACAGACTTACCCGTCTTCACTTCGATTCCTGCTTCTTTCGCTTCAGCTTCTGTCATTCCGACTGACGCGATCTCTGGCTGCACATAGATACAGCTGGGAACGATACTCAGGTCAACTAAGCTCTCACGTCCCAGGATGTGATCGACACAGGCGATCCCCTGTGCAGTCGCAACATGGGCAAGCTGGATCCTGGAACTCACATCTCCGATCGCGTAGATGCCCGGGATGTTTGTCTCGAAATGTTCCCCGACTGCAACGGCACAGCGGTTCATCTCAAGACCGATCCCGTCCGCTGCGATCCCCTGTGCAAACGGTGACCGTCCGATCGCGCAGAGAACGGCTTCGGCCTGAACCGACTCTTCTGCGTCTTTTTTTGTATAGGTTACGGTGAATCCGCTCTCCTGATCCCCGGCAACCTCTTTTACCATCGAACCTGTCTGGATCTTAATCCCTTTCTTCTTAAACAGCAGTGCGAGGCTCTGGCCCAGTTCTCTGTCAAGGAGCGGAAGCAGCCTGTCCAGCCCATCCACAATCGTCACTTCCGTACCGAGCTCGGCAAAGAATGATGCGATCTCCTCTCCGATGACTCCTCCGCCGATAATGATCAGACTCTTATAGGTCTTCGGCTCCCCGTCCAGCAGGTCATCGCTTGTCATGATGCCCGGCAGATCAAGCCCCGGGATCGGAGGCATGGCCGGTACAGAACCGGTTGCGATCATAACATTGTCCCCGGAAATGACCGTCACACTCCCGTCATCAGCGGTGACCGTCACTTCATGCCCGGACGGATCCGCCCTGGTTATCTGTCCGGTTCCGCGCAGCAGATCGACCTTCGCGGACTTGAACAGTTTTTCAATGCCGGAGCGGAGCGTCTGCGTGACGCCGTTCTTATACGCATACATTTCTCTGATATCCGTACATACATCCGAAGCATGCACGCCGATATCAGCGCCTTCCCCGGCAAGCCGGGCTACTTCCGCCGCATGCAGCAGCGCCTTTGTCGGAATGCATCCACGGTTCAGGCAGGTGCCGCCCACGTCCCGTTTCTCAACGACCGCGACCTTTGCCCCGCATTTCGCAGCATGAAGCGCTGCTTCGTATCCGCCCGGCCCCGCTCCGATTACGATGATCTGATAGTCACTCATGTATCATGACCTCCCTGGCAAATATCCAAAGGCGCCGGCCTGTCTTATTTCAGCCCGGCGCCTGTATGGTTACTCTTCAGTCAGTTTCTCTAACCTGCTTCAGCCTTCCGGCACCCACCTCAGGACCGGATTGCGGGCTGCCCTGACTTCGTCAGGCCTCCCGATCGGCGTACCGTGGGGCGATGCGTGCATATATTCCGGATCGTCGAATCCCAGCTGGTACAGCTTGCGGAACACATCCGCCGCCCAGTCGAGGGTCTCCCGGCTCTCGGTCTCGGTCGGTTCCACCATCAGGGCTTCGTGCACGATCAGCGGGAAATACATTGTCGGCGGATGCATCCCGTAATCAATCAGCGATTTGGCGACATCCAGTGCGCTGAGACCTGTCGCTTTCTTAAAGTCTGCGACATCAAGTACAAACTCATGCATGCAGATCCTGTCAAACGCCGGAGTAAATGTCCCCTTGATCTTCTGCATGAGATAGTTGGCGTTCAGCACCGCGTTAATGGATGCCTCCGGAACACCTTCCCTGCCGAGCATGAGCAGATAGGTAAGCGCCCTGACGACAACGAGGAAGTTGCCCATGAAGCTGCGTACCTGGATATGCTCTGCGGCATCGCCTTTCATCAGGCTGAGCAGGGCGGATGCAGGCATGAATTCCTTCAGGAACTCCTTGCAGCCGACTGCGCCTGCGCCGGGACCGCCGCCGCCGTGAGGCGTCGAGAAGGTCTTGTGCAGGTTCATGTGGATACAGTCAAATCCCATGTCTCCGGGACGGACCACGCCCATGACCGCATTCAGGTTCGCGCCGTCGTAGTAGCACAGGCCGCCGGCCTCGTGCACCAGGCGGGTGATCTCGAGAATGTTCTCGTCGAAGATACCTACCGTATTGGGGTTCGTCAGCATGAGTCCGGCTGTATCATCGCCCAGCGCTGCCTTCAGGGCATCCAGATCGACGCACCCGTCCGGGGCGGAATCGATATTGACGACCTCATACCCGCACATTGCGGCTGTCGCGGGATTCGTCCCGTGGGCCGAATCGGGGACAATGATCTTCGTGCGTTTCGTGTCACCGCGGGACACGTGATACTGTTTGATCAGCATGACGCCGGTAAATTCCCCGTGGGCGCCTGCTGCCGGCTGGAATGTCATTTCATCCATGCCGGAGATCTCGCACAGGTAGGAAGCTGCAGTGTCAAGCACCTCCATGCAGCCTTTTACCGCATCGGCGGGAGCCAGCGGATGGATGCCTGCAAAGCCTGGAAGAGCAGCCATCTCCTCATTGATGCGCGGGTTGTATTTCATTGTGCAGGAGCCAAGCGGGTAGAACCCGTCGTTGACGCCGTGTACCTGCTTGCAGAGTTCCGTGTAATGGCGGGAAATGTCCGTCTCGCTCATTTCCGGGAGGAGCGGTTTTTTCGCGCGGCGCTCGCCTTCGGGGAGAAGTTCGCGTTCCACGTCGCATTCCGGCAGGATCGTGAGGCGGCGTCCTTTGACGCTTTTATCAAAGATCAGCTTCATTTGCCAAGCACCTCCTTTACGATCGAGACGGTCCTGTCAAGGTCGGCTCTGGATGCCTTCTCGGTAACGCACCACAGAAGGCCGCCTTCAACCGGAAGGCCGCCGAGGATGCCTGCCTCGTCCAGTGCCGCCAGGACTTCATCCGTCTTTGGCATGACGGTCACGAATTCATGGAAGAATGTCCCGTCATATGCCAGGCTGACTCCGTCGATGGTGCAGAGTTCTCTGGCAAGGTATGCTGCCTTGGAGTGACACTGCAGTGCCACTTCCTCCATGCCGTCCGGTCCCATCGCCGCCATATAGATGCTGGCGGTCATCGCGCACAGCGCCTCATTGGAGCAGATGTTGCTGCTGGCCTTCTCGCGGCGGATATGCTGCTCTCTCGCCTGCAGGGAGAGGACATAGGCCGTGCGGCCTTCGTCGTCGGCCGTCGCGCCGACGATACGACCCGGAAGCTTTCTCATGTGTTTGGATGTCGTTGCCATATACCCGAGGTACGGACCGCCGAATCCGATCGGAAGTCCCAGCGGCTGTCCCTCGCCCACGGCGATGTCGGCACCGCACTCGCGCGGAGTCTTCATGGTTCCCAGCGCGATCGGGTTGCAGCTCATGACGTACATGGAACCGTTCTCATGCGCAAGTGCTCCCAGCCCTTCCGCATCTTCCAGGAGCCCGAAGAAGTTAGGCTGCTGCAGGATAAAGGAAGAGACATCCGGGGTCAGCATCTCTTTGAGCGCGTCCGGATCGGTCCTGCCGTCTTTGACGGGCACAACCTTCAGTTCCCGGCCGGCTCCGAAGCAATAAGTCCGGACCGTATTGATGGTGTCCGGATGCGCGGCACCGGAGATCAGCGTCACCGATCTCCTGCGGTCGACGCACATCGTCGATGCCTCCGCGGCAGCAGTCGCTCCGTCATAGACAGACGCATTGGAAACATCCATGCCTGTGAGCTCACAGATCATGGTCTGGTATTCAAAGATCGACTGAAGGATCCCCTGGCTGATCTCAGCCTGGTAGGGGGTATAAGCCGTCAGAAATTCTTCCTTTGAAGGAATATACCTGACAATGCTCGGAATATAGTGGTCATAAGCCCCGGCACCGCGCAGGATCACATCATAGATCTTATTGCGCGCAGCCATGGCGCGTACGGCCTTCCCGGCTTCGAGTTCGCTCATGCCGGCCGGCAGATCGAGGCCGTCCTTAAGGAGCACTTCCTGCGGAACGTCCCGGTAGAGATCCATAAATTCTCTCAGGCCGATCGCTTCAAGCATCTCCTGCCTCTGCGCCGGTGTGGATGGAACATAACTTCCCATAGATAACGCCTCCTGGTACGATATGGGCTGGCAGCAGTTCCTTCTCTGCAGAATTACTGCCGGTTATGATCAAAGTGTTGCGATAAATGCTTCGTACTCAGCCGCATCCATCAGGTCGTCGAGACCGTCGACGTCTTCCACCTTGATGATCCAGGCACCGTACGGATCGCTGTTGAGCAGTTCCGGGGCGTCAAGCAGCTCTTCATTGACTTCGCAGATCCTGCCGTTTACCGGGGACAGGACATCGCTGACCGCCTTGACGGATTCCACATCGCCGAACGCTTCACCTGCCACAGCGTCATCGCCCACTTCCGGCAGGTTTACGAAGACCAGGTCTCCGAGCTCGCTCTGCGCGTAATCGGTGATGCCGACGAGAGCGATATCGCCCTCCATCTTCACCCATTCATGGTCATTGGAATACTTAAGATCAGCAGGAATGTTCATGGTATATACCTCCTCATAATAATTCTGCCATGGCCCGCATCACGCCTGTCTGTCATACGGGCCGGGTGCTCATTTTATAATAGCCGGATCCGTACTGTCAGAACCCGATTATCTTTGCCAGTTTGTCAAGAGCCGACTCAACCTCGGCGTCGCTGAAGCAGTAACGCATGGTCGTGTATTCCCTGCGAAGCGCTTTCACGTCCTCTCCGACTTCTTTCCCGCGAAGGATGCAGTCCGCCATGATGGCCGCCAGTTTCTCGAATTCGGCAAAGCCGAAGCCGAAGCGGGTCATCTCTTCCACGCCCATCCTCAGAGCGCCGGAAGCCGTGAAGCCTTCTTCGTCCGGAGTTGCCTGGTAGTTGCAGATGATATTGTTTCTCTCGAGCCTCTCTGCGACTTCCGGACCTTCCGCGTAGCCCACGGAGACGATGACCTGGTGGGTCTCCGTGAAGTCGATCGCCGGATCGCCCGCGACATTGAGGCCTTCCGCCTTGAGCGCCTTTGCGAAATGCTTTGCATTCTCAATAACGGCTTTCTGATAGTCGTTCTTGAATGTGTTCATTTCATAGGCTGCCATCAGGAGGCCGAGCTGTGTGCCGAGATGGTGGTTGGAGACACTGCCCGGGAACGCGCGGCGTTCAATCGTCTCCCAGAGACCGTACTTCAGGTCTTCCTCTTTATAGTTCACGCCGATGACGCCTCTCTGCGGACCGAAGAACGTCTTATGCGTGGAACCTGTCACGATATCGGCTCCCTCTTCGAACGGCTTCTGGAAATAGTCGCCGACAAGGCCGAGGACGTGCGCCATATCGTACATGATCGTGGTCTCGATTCCCTGCTCATCGACAAACCTGCGGATTGCTTCGACCGGTTCCTTGTGAAGGACCATGGACTTACCGAAGATAATGAACTCCGGCCGGTACTGCATGATGATATCCTTCGTTGCCTCGACATCGATCTTGTAGATGTTGTCCTTCAGGACCGGGAAGTTGACGACCGCGGATTTCTCCGTGACCGGATCGACCGCCACATAGTCATGAAGGGCTCCCATCGGCTGCGCACTCAGGTGACCGCCCTTGATGATATGGTTGTTGAGGATGTAGCCGAGCCTCTGCGGCTGAGCCTTGCGGTTGAGACGGTTCTTCCAGTCCATAAGAGCGGAGAACACGCACATATTGGACATCTGGCCGCTGAGAACACGGGTCTCAACTTCAGTGCAGCCGAGATACTGCCTCATCTGTTCCACAAGCAGCTGTTCCACTTCGTCGATAAACTTCGTGCCCTGATAGTAGAAGATGTCCGCATCGTAGAACGGCTTTGCCTTCTTATGCTCCGCATAGCGGTTGGCCGGGTCGGAAGCGCACAGCATATGGACCGCGCGGCTCGCGGTATTCTCGGATGGGATGAGGTTGATGCACTCTTCCTGTCTCCAGATATGGTTCTTCTGGGCTTTGTCAATGAGCGTCAGCGCGAGCGCTTCGAGCGATCCCTCTTCCTTCGGCTTCTCAGGCAGCTTGTACCCGTACAGGATCGGACGTGCGAACGGCGGTGCATCGACTCTCATATGGTATGGAGCGATAGCGCCTTTCAGTTTCCTGCCGCGGACATCGATCAGGACCTCATCGTCGGTCAGGGTGTCACTGTCGACATAGGCCATACCGATCGACCGCTTAGCGGTCTCATCTTTATAGACCGTCTCAAGGCCCGTGCCCTCGGAGACATAGTACGGAACCATCGTTCCGGTAGTGACCCATCCGATCTCCCTGTCGCCCTTATAGACCTTCATCTCCGGGCGTATGACGCCCCGGTCCAGAAGAACGATCGGCATAATGCGTTTCGGCAGCGCACTGAGATCGTCGAACTTGCGCTGACGGATCAGGTCATATGCTGCTTTCTGCTTCGCAAGCGGTTCACGTCCTATGAAGTCTCCCTTCTGATCGGAGAAGCTGACTGCGAAGTTCGCGAGCGATACCGCGAAAACCGGCATGGGATCCCCGTTCAGGTCGGTTCCCATCTCATGGCCGTAGAGCGGCATGCCCGCCTCTGTTCTGAGCGTGTCCCTTGCGCCGAGGCCGGCCGGCTTCGCGCCCAGTTCGAGCAGTGCATTCCACATCCACTCCGCATCTCCGCTCTCAACATAGACTTCATAGCCCAGCGGTTCGCCGGTATAACCGGTCTTGGCAAGGCGGACCGTCCTGCCGTCGATCTCGATCGTATTCAGGGCATTCTTCATCGGCTCGGTAAGGAACTGTCCCCCGGCAAGCTCTGAGAGCATGCTGCGGCTCTTCGGTCCCTGGACTGCGATCGCGGCATAGTCAGCCGTAATATTGGTCATCTTCGCGTCAAACGCCTTGATCTCTTTTTCCAGATGCGCCCAGTCCTTGTCCGTATTCGCGGCATTGACGACCAGCAGGAACCTGTCCTCGGAATAGCGGTACAGATACGCATCGTCAACCGCCCCGCCATCCGCGTCGGGAATGATGCAGTACTGTGCCATATTGATATCCAGAGCCATAACGTTGCTGGACAGGACATGCTGCAGGAAAGCAACCCTTTCCGGGCCTTCGATCAGAAGACGTCCCATATGGGAAACATCGAAAAGGCTGCATTCATGACGTGTCCACAGGTGCTCGGCCACGATGCCGGTCGGGTACTGGATCGGCATCTCCCACCCGCCGAAATCGACCATTGTTGCTCCTGATGCCACATGCGCATCATAGAGCTGTGTGCGTTTCAGATCCATTGTGTATACTCCTTTCCATGCTTTACAGCTGCTTCCGCTGTCTTCGGCGCAGTTTCCTCTAACAGTAAAAAGGAGCATAAGATTACTGTCTGTACTCTTATGCTCCTTTCAATATCATAGAATCCTCATAGTATCAGAACTCCGGTTCGATCAGTCCGTACGTGCCGCCCTTTCTCTTGTATACAACATTGACCTGATCTGACTCCGCATTCAGGAATACATAGAAAGAATGGCCGAGCAGTTCCATCTGTACGCAGGCATCTTCCGGATACATGGGCTTGATATCAAACTGTTTGGTACGGACGATCTGGATGTCGTCGATGACCTCCGTATCATCCTCCAGAAATTCCTGTTTGAAGCTTCCGTCCTGATGACGGTCAACCAGTTTCTGTTTATATTTTCTGAGCTGTCTCTCTATGACTTCTTCGACCAGATCGATCGAAACATACATGTCATTGGAAACCTGTTCGGAGCGGATCACATTGCCCTTGAGCGGTATGGTCACCTCAATCTTCTGGCGTTCCTTTTCCACACTCATGGTGACAATGACGTTTGTCTCCGGTGTGAAATAGCGCTCCAGCTTGCCCAGTTTCTCAATAACTGCTTTCCGCATGGAATCAGTTACTTCCAGGTTCTTCCCGCTGATCGTAAATCTCATAAGCATACCTCCTTTGGAAGGATCGTTTGTTGAGACAAGTATAACACACACAAGGGAGTCGGACAACGCAATTATTGCGGAGCCGATGTGCCGGCGTTCCTGCACGCCAGGCCTAAGGAAGCTTCGTTCTCAGAGGCGATGTCTTTCATAAATATGTATCATCAATTTTCATTGAATCCTTTTTAATACTTCATGGTAAGGCATGTTTCCGCCGAAGATGTCCAGGGCGCTTCCGATCGAGACGTCGACTCTGTCCTTTCCGTGGACCCGCAGGTCTTCCAGGTCTTCAAAGCTGGCGACTCCTCCCGCATAGGTGGCGGGGATCGGCGCAGCGGCCAGCAGGTCGACCAGGGCAAGTTCCGGCCCTCTGCGGAGTCCTTCCGCATCAACGGCATGAACCAGGAACTCGCTGCAGCAGCCGGACAGTTCCTGCAGGGTCTGTTCTGTCAGTTCAACATCGGTAAACTTTGTCCAGTGATCTGTCACGATATAGTAGTCCAGTCCGTCTTTTCTGCAGCTCAGGTCAAGGACCAGCCGGTCTCTTCCTACTGCAGAAACCATTTTTGCCAGGTGACGCTCATTGAAGCATCCGTCCTGGAAAACGTAGGATGTCACAATCACCTTCGAAGCGCCCGCGTCAAGAAACTCCGCGGCATTGTAAGGCGTGATGCCGCCCCCTGCCTGAAACATGCCGGGAACCTTCCTCAAGGCAGCGAGAGCTGCTTCTTTCGTTGGTCCGTACTCCGGGGAACTAACCCGGTTCAGCATGATGATATGTCCGCCATCCAGATCATCCTTCGCATAAAACTCCGCAAACCAGGCGGCATCCTGCTCCGAAACGAAATTCTCCTGAGCGGTCTCGCTTCCCTCTGTAAGAGTCCCGCCTATAATCTGTTTGACTTTCCCGTTATGAATATCAATGCAAGGTCTGAAACGCATTTCTTCCTCCCTTCCCGCATCAGAACAGCCCTGATACCTCCCCGGTCTCTGTGTCCACATCCACCCTGCGGTATGCAGGATTCGAACCGGTTCCCGGCATCATGGAAATGGAACCTGCCATAGGGCACAGGAACCTTGCCCCGCCGTACTCCAGAATGTCTCGGATCGGAAGCCTCCAGTTCTTCGGTACACCCTTGAGATTCGGATCATGTGAGAGCGACAGATGCGTCTTCACCATCATGGTCGCATAATCAGCGTATTTCGGATCATTTTCAAAACGCTCCGCTTTCTCCAGAGCCAGCGGTTCCCAGTCGACGCCATCCGCCCCGTATACTTCCGTCGCTATCTTTTCCACCCTCTCTCTCAGGGGCATGTCCAGATCGTACAGATAATGCAGTTCACCCGGCTCCTCACAGGCATCGACTACCGCCTGCGCCAGTTCGAGAGCGCCTTCACCGCCGTACTGCCAGTGCTCCGACAGCGCACAGCGCACGCCCTGCTCCCTGCAGAGCCTGCGGATGAGCTCTACTTCCGCATCCGTATCCGTGTAAAACTTATTGATGCAGACGACCGGTCTGATACCGGATTTCTGTACGTTTCTCACATGGTGGAAAAGGTTCTCGCAGCCCTTCTCCAGAAGTGTCAGATTCTCTGTCGTATACTCCTCCGGAAGCGGCTTTCCGGGTCTGACTTCCGGTCCGCCCCCGTGCATCTTCAGTGCACGGATTGTCGCGACCACAACGGACACATGCGGCTTCAGTCCGGACAGCCGGCACTTCACGTTCCAGAACTTCTCGAACCCGATGTCCGCAGCGAAGCCTGACTCCGTCACATGATAGTCGAACAGCTTCAGTCCAAGCCTGTCCCCTATGATGGAGGACTGACCGATCGCAATGTTGGCGAACGGTCCGGCATGCACCAGACAGGGCTGATGCTCAACCGTGTAGCAGAGCGTCGGGTTGATGGTGTTGCGCATCCACGCAGTCATGGCTCCGGCGACTTCCAGGTCCTCCGTCGTCACAGGATTTCCCTTCCTGTCATAGGCCAGCACGATCTTTCCGATCCGCTCCCTGAGATCCTTCAGATCCGTCGCGACCGCAAGGATCGCCATGAGTTCGGATGAGACGGCGATGTTGGTGCGCGTCTTCATGCGGTAGCCCATCATCTTGCCTTCTCCCAGGCCGATCTCCATCTCACGGAGTGCCTGACAGCAGAAGTCCATGACAAAGTTCCACTCTATGCGTTCCGGATCGATATCCAGACGGCGGATCCCGATCTTTTCAAGGCGTTCATCATCATAGTTGCGCTCATGCTGCATCCTGGCATTCAGGGCGACCATCCCCAGGTTGTGGGCATTGGTAATGTCATTGATATCACCGGTCAGGCCAAGCGAAAACTCCGTCATCGGGATCAGGAGCGCATTACCGCCTCCCGCGGCAGTACCTTTCACATTCATCGTAGGTCCGCCGGAAGGCTGGCGCAGGCAGCCGCCCGCATTCTTCCCAAGCTTTCCCAGACCTTCGATCAGACCGAGAGAAGTGGTCGACTTACCCTCGCCGAGAGGCGTCGGCGTAATCGCCGTCACTTCGATGTACTTCCCGTCCGGCTTATCCTTCAGGCGGTTCATGATCCTGATGAAGTCCAGCTTCGGCGTTCTCCCGTAGGGAATGATCTCTTCTTCCAGAAGCCCCATCTTTTCACGGAACTCATCCACAGACGGAAGGCTCTTCTCCGCCTCCTGCGCTATCTGCCAGTCTTTATACTGAGTAGGGTCGAGCATAACTGTTCCTCCTAGAATTGTTCTCCATTCGGATGACCGGAGAACGCCCGCTCATCCGAATCAGAAGAATGTCAGATCGTCTCCAGGTCTTCCTGCCACAGGGCGCAGACCGCGTCACTCGGCATGCGCAGGTCTCCGCGCGGACTGACTGCGGCCGAACCGACCTTAGGGCCGTCCGGTACGCAGGATCTCTTATACTGCTGGGAGAAGAATCTCCAGTAGAACTTCCTGAGCCACTTCAGGATCGTTTCGTCATCAAACTCTCCTTCAAATGCATTCTGCGCGATCCGGTATATCTTGTGCGGAGCAAACCCGAAACGGAGAATGTAATACAGGAAGAAGTCATGCAGTTCATACGGTCCGACCAGGTCCTCTGTCTTCTGCGATATCTCGCCGTCCTTCGGCGGCAGGAGTTCCGGACTGACCGGAGTATCCAGGACATCCATCAGAACATCCCGGAGCGTCTTATCGGAGCAGGTATCCGCATAATAGCGGACCAGATGGCGCACCAGCGTCTTCGGTACAGAACTGTTGACCGCATACATGGACATGTGGTCTCCGTTGTAGGTTGCCCAGCCGAGCGCCAGCTCCGAGAGGTCGCCGGTTCCGACTACGATGCCGCCGGTCTGGTTCGCAAGATCCATCAGTACCTGCGTGCGCTCCCTTGCCTGCGAGTTCTCATAGGTCACATCCGTCACCGACGGATCGTGTCCGATATCTGCGAAATGACCCATGACGGCATTTTTGATATTGATCTCTTTCAGCGTACATCCCAGCACTTCAGACATTGTGCAGGCATTATTGTACGTGCGGTCCGTTGTGCCGAAGGCCGGCATGGTGATCGCATGGATCCCGCTGCGGTCCAGTCCCAGCAGGTCAAACGCCTTTGCCGTGACCAGCAGTGCAAGCGTGGAATCCAGCCCTCCGGATATTCCGATCACGGCGGTCTTTGCGCCGATATGTTCCAGACGTTTCTTCAGACCGAGTGCCTGCAGCAGGAAGATCTCCTCACAGCGCGCCGCCCTGTCATCTGACGCAGACGGCACAAACGGTCTGGGATCGAACCTGCGGCTCAGTGTGGTGTCCCCGACATCCAGATCGAAGAACACGGATGTAAACTCATCCGTATACCGGGTATCGAACGTGGTCATGCGCCTTCTCTCCGCACGCAGGCGGTCCACGTCAATCTCACCGTATGTTATGCCGGTGGTGAATCTTCCGGAATCCGCGAGAAGCGCACCGTTCTCTGCGATCATCCTCTGCCCGCAGAATACAAGATCCTGCGAGGATTCTCCCTCGCCGGCACTCGCGTATATATATCCGGATACAAGCCTCGCCGAAGTCATCCTCACGAGACTCCTGCGATAGGCGGTCTTGCCCGCAACCTCCACGGACGCAGACAGGTTGACGATCACATTTGCCCCGGCAAGGGCAGCCATGGTTCCCGGCGTGTCCGCCACCCACAGATCCTCGCAGATCTCGGCAGCCACCTTCAGCCCGCCGGGGATCTGTTCCTCTTCCGTTCCGCACACAAAGAGCTGGCGTGCGCCAAACGGAATAAACTCACCGAAGAACAGGACCTCTCCGACGGGACCGTCCCCTTCGGTAAAGTGCCTCTGTTCATAGTATTCGCTGTAGTTCGGTATATTGGTCTTCGGTACGAAACCGAGCAGTTCCCCGTCCGAGAAAACTGCTGCCGTGTTGTAAAGCTTGCCGTCCACCTCCAGCGGCAGTCCGACGAAGGTCAGCGCCTTTATGCCCTCGCTCTCTTCCACGATCCGCTTCAGAGCCAGACGCGCCTTCTTCAGCAGGCTGCTCTGCAGGAACAGGTCCTGGCAGGTATAGGAAGTCAGCACCAGTTCCGGGAACACGATGATCTTCGCGCCGCAACCTGCGGCTTCCTTATAGAGGCTGATCACCTGCTCCGTGTTGTAATCCACATCAGCGACCCTGATCTTCGGGGTCACGGCGGCAACCTTTATAAATCCATCTTTCATAAGCCTTCCTGCGTCAGACCGCAGCCTCCTCTCTGGTTCATAACCCGGCCGTACCCGGGAGCATTACCGTTTTGACCTTATCTGAATATCATAGATACGCTTCAGGTCCGGAATATCAAACCGGTATTTCTTCGCACAGAACTGGCAGCCGACCTCGATCGGCTCACCACCATCGATCATCTCCTGTATATCCTTCGGGCCGATCGAGATCAGTGCTTTCTCGATGCGCTCCGCCGAACAGCCGCAATAGTAAGAGACTTCATTCTTCTCCATGACCTCAAAGCCAAACTCTCCAAGAAGCTCCTGCAGGATATCTTCCGGCGTCATCCCCGCCTCCAGCATCGTCGTGACGCTGGAAACAGACGCAAGCTTCTTCTCCAGGGAATCTATGACTTCATCCGGTGTCTCGGGAAGAAGCTGGATAATGAATCCGCCTGCCTGCTTCACGCTCCAGTCGCGGTCCACCAGCACGCCCAGCCCCACCGAACTCGGAACCTGCTCCGACTCTGCAAAATAATAGGTGAGGTCTTCAGCAATCTCTCCGCTCGGCATGTCGATCGTTCCGACATAAGGCTCCTTCAGTCCAAGGTCGCGGATAACCGTCATCGTACCGCGTCCGACAGCGCCGGATACATCCAGCTTGCCGTTTGGTTTCAGAGGAAGCTGTACATGCGGATCGTTGACATATCCCTTTGCATGGAAATGTGAATCCGCAGTCACAGTCAGTCCGCCTGCCGGTCCGTCTCCGTGGATCTGCAGCGTGACCAGAGCCCTGTCCTCCTTCAGCATGCTCCCGATCATGACGCCGCCTGTCAGAAGCCTTCCGAGCGCGGCTGTACAGACCGGCGTCGTGTCATGAGCAAGTCTGGCGTCTTCCACCATCTGCCTGGTTGTCGCGGCAAAGGCGCGGATCGCATCATTCGCCGCTGTTGCGCGTATCATATAATCTGTCATGTCATTTCCCTATATTTTATTCCCCGGAATCACCGTTTCCGGGAATTCACAATCTCTGCCCAAACCACAGATGATCCATATCAGATCAGCCGCAGCAGACCGGTGATAAGCCCGCCGATCACACCCGAACAGTACAGGATCCCTATGATCTCCAGCGTCTCTTTTCTCTTCCGGTTCGTCCGGAACAGGACCAGTATCCCGACCCCCGCACCGACCATGAGGCCGGACATCATGGCGCCGGCGCTCATCGCACCGTCCAGATACATCGTTGTCAGCGCGACAGAAGCCGCACAGTTCGGGATCAGGCCGATCAGTCCTGCCAGCAGTTCGCCTATGACCGGCTGGTTAAAGACCAGGCTCTCCAGGTTCTGTGTGCCGACCGCTTCCAGAAACAGCGTCAGCACTACCGAGATCAGGAAGATATACAGTGAGATGCTTAGGGTGTGCTTTACCGCTGAGCGGAAGATCCCCTGCTCACACTCACAGTGCTCAGCCTCACAGATCCCATGGATACTCATCCCGATCTTGCGCAGGTTCAGCCAGCGGAACAGAAAATCCACCACAAATCCGGCGGCCATGCCATACACGGCCTTGATCAGCAGGATCTTTCCGATCACGGCAATATCGACGCGGCTCGATAAAAAGATGGGCAGCATCTCATCTGAAGTGGAGAGAAACACCGCGATCAGCGTCCCGACAGTGATCACCCGTCCAGCATACAGGCTGGCAGCTGCCGCGGAAAAACCGCACTGCGGAACCACTCCGAGCAAACCGCCGAACAGAGGTCCTGTCTTATCCGCCCGGCGGATCATAGCGCGGGTCTGATCAGACGTCCTGTGTTCAATATACTCCATCAGGAGGTATGTAAGAAATAAAAACGGAACCAGTTTTACCGTATCCAGGGCTCCGTCGACAATTGCATCCCAAAGAAACATGTTTTTTCCTTCATAGCGTTCAACTCTCAATAACCTAACGCATCATCGCATTATTGAGAACCCGATGTCAAGTGGCGGGACATCCGATGGCACATTCGGCCTCAATCACAATCTGAATATACGAAGATAACGGTCTGTGTGATGTACATAATCTGCTTCCGATACAATCAGACCATGTAGCTTCCATTGTCATTTCCCGGGCGGTAATCCAGCCGGAAGATCTCTTCCGCAGGCTTCCTGTATGCTTCCAGTGTCCTGGTCTTGCGGATCTTGCGGACAAGGCGGTCACACCCCGGGAAAGAAGACTTGAGATAATCCCATACTTCCATCATGCGGCAGAGAGCCGGATACTCATTTCCGTATGCTTCATACCAGGCGCTGCACAGGTCATCCATGAAATGAACCAGCCGCTCCTTTTCATCTGTAGCAGCAGCGGGACGTTCCGGAGACAGCTGTCCCTTCTCAGGTTCCCGAACAGCGGAACTTCCTGCGTGTCCGCCGCCTGAAACGATCTGCTCCGCCAGCATCGAATCGGCGACAAGGCCCCGTCCGATCATGACGGCGGACAGGTCCGGATATTCAGCAGCCAGCTTCCGATAGTCCTCCGTATTGCGGATATCCCCGTTGTAACAGACCGGATGCCTGATCTCCTCATAGAACCTCCGGAACGCCGCCATATCCGGGGTTCCCGCATAACCGTCTTTACCCAGTCTGGCATGGACCTGGACCTCTGCGATCGGATACCTGTTGTAAACCCTGATCAGTTCATCGATCCTGCTTACGTCATCCATGCCGATGCGGGTCTTAACCGTGACCTTCAGGCCGGAAGTATCCGCCTTCCGCAGGAGGCCGTATGCTTCCATCCCCGTAAACAGGTGCTCCAGAAATTCATCCAGCCTGGCAGGATCTTCCAGGATGCCTGCGCCTTTTCCTTTTGTGGTAACGGTCTTTGCCGGACAGCCGAAGTTCAGGCTGACTTCATTGTATCCTGCGTCGCGGATCATCCCCACATATGCAAGAGTATCCTCCGCCTTCCCGGGAAGGAGCTGCGGAACCATGCATCCGGACACATTGTGTGCAGGCAGAATATCCCTCTTCTCTCCGCCTTTCATCGCCCTGGTCTGGTGCACACTGATGAACGGCATATAGTAACGGTCCACACCGCCATAGTGCTTCCGGTGTGTCAGGCGGAACGGCCATCCGGTCACTCCCTGCATCGGGGCAGAATAAATCTTCATCTTGTTGTATTCACCCTTCTTCTGTGTTTTTTATCATAACACATAAGAGCTGTGAAATACCGGAGATCAGTCCGGTCCTCACAGCTTCCTTCATTTCTCATATAGGACAACAGCGTGTCGTAACTCCGAAACCGGCAGGCGGTCAACACATCACCGCCCGGCACCGGGCAGACACTTTGCGCATTATTGATTCGCGGGCGTCTTCTCGCCGAGTATTCTCATGACTTTCTTTTCATTGTAGCGTGTCATCAGCAGCGCCGCCGCGATACAGAGAACAGTCGAGGACAGTGCCGCGATACGATAGCCCAACCCGGAACTCCTGCCGATCGTCGCGAAGGACGTAAACAGGATCGCAGCCAGAGACTGTCCGAGCTTCATGGCAAACGTACGCGCCGCGAAGAACATGCCGTCGTGATTCTCGCCGGTCGTGACCTCATCGCTCTTTGCGATATCCGCGACGACCGTCTGGGGAAGAATGCCCAGGATCGCCATGGCCGGAGC
>CADCOU010000178.1 GCA_902803155.1 uncultured Lachnospiraceae bacterium
ATATATGCCCCGGTAGCTCAGTTGGTAGAGCGGAGGACTGAAAATCCTTATGTCGGCGGTTCGATTCCACCCCTGGGCAGAACAAAATGCTCCTGCATAAAGCAGGAGCGTTTTTTAGTTCACCGCTCACGCCGAACTACTAAGTTCGCATTTCATGCTCACTAAGGGTTCGGCATGGCACGCACGTAAGACGCTGACTGCGCTGACGCTTGTCACCGCCTAAGTGCTCCGCTCACACCCGGATCGCGGTTTTCAGCGCAATCTCCATCATTTCATGGAAGCTCTCGCGGATCTCCTGTGGGTTCAGGTGCTCTCCGGTGAAGACATGATCGGAGATCTGGAACATGGCAAGCGCTTTCTTGTGCAGGCGCATGGCGGTCAGATACAGACCGGCAGATTCCATCTCCACGGCAAGGATGCCGAGGTCTTTCGCCTTTTCGTTGACTTTCATATCCGGATTCGGATAGTAGAAATAATCGGAAGAAAGAACGCTGCCGACAGATGTCTTGACATTCATTTCATCTGCGATGTTTGCTGCATCCCTGAGCATCTCCCATGTCGCGCACGGGGCTACATGTCCGGGCATTGCAAGGCAGTCAGAATAAGCGGAGTTGGTCGTTGCCGTCATGGCAAGCAGAACATCGCGGAGCTTGATATCGTCAGAGATGCCTCCGGCGGAGCCAATACGGATGATGGCCTCCACACCGAAGAACAGGAACAGCTCGGTAGCGTACAGGGTGATGGACGGAATGCCCATGCCGCTTCCCATGACCGATACTTCCTTCCCTTCATACAGCCCGGTGTATCCGTACATGCCGCGGACATCGTTAAACAGAACCGGATTCTCCAGATAATTTTCCGCGACATATTTTGCACGCAGCGGATCTCCCGGCATCAGTACGCATTTCGCGACATGTGTGCCCTCTTTGAGTTCAATGCACTGTGAAGGTGATGTCTGGCCCATAGTTATAATCCTCCTCTGCTGATATAAAAAATGTTGGATCCCCTGGAGAGGGAACTCGTAGCTGGGGAAAAGGTATTCCGGCAGCCGGATCCGGTCAGCCTGCTGTTTTCGAAAGCGCTTCTTTTAATGCCCGGGATAACTGGTCGGCGCAGCTGGTCTGCTTAAAACCGCAGAGATTGCCTTCCAGGAGCTGTGCGACGTCGGCGGCAGTCTGGCCTTCCACCAGTTTGGAGATGGCCTTCAGGTTGCCGTCGCACCCCCCGTCGAACCTGACATTGCGGATACGCTGTTCTTCGTCAAGGTCAAAATGGATCCCTGAGGAGCAGACTCCGTTTGTTTTGTAATCGAAATGCATACTGTATCCTCCGTTCAGTTATATTAATCTTCTTCCAGTATCTGCAGTTCCAGGTAATCAAATCCGATCTCTTCACCCACAAAGCAGTCCTGTGTAAACCGGCAGCGGGCATGCCGCTTAAAATCCCGGATCGTGGATTCAAGCCACTGCGGATGGGACAGATCAAACGCCGAACAGACTTCGTCCAACGCATGGAAAACCTTGTGCGTACGAGTATCCGCAGAAAGATCTTCCACGGTATAGTCACGAAGCATATGATTGTCTTTCCATTCACGTGCCCAGATTACCATAATTATCTCGTTCAGTTTTCGAAAAAGTCGTAGACCAGAGCGGAGACTTTTACGACATTATCATTTGCTGCGTTTTCATTGCTCCAGCCATGTGACAGCACGACCAGGATGTAGTCAACGGAAGAGGCGTAAACAACCGCAGCGTCATTGGCGGTATCGCTTGTTTCACCGGATTTGTTGCCGACGTCGACCCAGTCCGGAACACCGCGCGGGATCTTGTACCGGGTTCCCTGTTCCAGCATCATCTGCTCAATCTCATTACAGACTCTGCGGGAAATAAACTCACGGTTATAAACTCTTGACAGCAGGAGTCCGACGTCTTTCGCCCGCACCACATTGGGATGATCCGCGTCAAGTGTGGTCGCCGGATCCTGGAAGCCGTTATGAATGGCTGTTTCGGATGTATAGCCGTGTCTCAGGATGAAATCGTTCACCTTTGCTATGCCCGCAGCCAGGTCGCCGTCTCCGAGAATTGTCAGAAGCCGGTTCGAAGAATCATTGCTGGAATT
This sequence comes from uncultured Lachnospiraceae bacterium, assembly GCA_902803155.1. Taxonomy (GTDB): domain Bacteria; phylum Bacillota; class Clostridia; order Lachnospirales; family Lachnospiraceae; genus Porcincola. Next base: position 2,119 of record CADCOU010000178.1, read on the forward strand.
GATAATCATATTCCGGAGCAGGTAGACCATGTCTCCGTCGCGGGTCATCGTACCGTTGTCAAATGCTTCATAGACCGTTTCCATGATAAAGAGCTTCATGACACTGGCGGAATTCAGGGCTTTATCGTTGAAAACGAGGGACTGGTTCGTTGAGAGATTCTGAACGTAGACGGACCACTCTCCCTCAAAACCGCCGGTCAGCTCTTTCAGCTTGTCGTAAAGCCGGTGCAGATCTTTCGGAAGAGAAGGAAGCGGATACGTGCGAATCATGCGGTAATCATAAAGGTTGACGCGCGCGATGTTGATGTAACCAAGCGCCGGAACCGAAATGGCACCGCGCCGGGGGCGAGGCTGCGCCGCGGAGTCGGCCTCATCGGAGACTTCCGGAGAATCCGGGGAGTCATTCTCCGCCGATGCGTCGGAAACTGCATCTGACGGAACAGATTCGCCCAGGTCGACCGGCCAGACCTCCGATTCCGTCTCCGTTTCCTCTTCGTGATATTCCGTTTCCGTTTCTTCGAGAAATTCTGTTTCCGACTCCGGGACGTCCTGAAGCAGTTCGGTTTCTCCCGTGAGCAGGAACTGGGTATGACTCATGGTTTCATTGAGCGACGCAATCTGTTCCTCGTGCATCTGCATCTGAGCGGCCGCCTCGATCTGTGCGCGGATCTGTTCAGCGATTTTCAGGGGACCGGAACCGGTATTAAAATGAACAGAGTGACTCTGAGCATCCTCCGCTGCAGTCACTGCGCCGGTTTCCGGTACAGTGGGATTCTGAGGTAAGATATCTGCAGCAAAAACAGCGCTGTCAGCCGGAGCGGTTTCTTCTGCAGGCACCTGCATTCCGGACAGCGCGGTCAGCATAGATAATCCAAATAATAACTGTTTCTTCATGTGGGTTATCATATCATGAAGACGGATGGTTTTCCATAGCAGGAATCAGGTAATCATGTTATGATGACAGAGGAGTGCCCCGGGAACGGTTGCCCGATCCCGAGGCTATTATGAAAAAATATCATATGTCTTTAATCGATTGATTCTCGCTCGAACTTGTATAAATAAGTTAACACCAACATATGAATAAACAGAGGACAAATTGTAAACAAAAGGTGAACAATTTGCCTGTGGTAAGAGAGGAAACGAAAAAATGGCAGAGAAGAGAACGGTTTATATTGTCGGGCATAAGAACCCGGATACGGATTCGATCTGTTCGTCAATCTCTTATGCATATCTGAAAACAAAGGAGCAGGAACGGCGGCAGAAACGGAAAGCATCCGCAGAGCAGGAGGGTCCGGCAGTACCCGACAGGGAAAACCAGTATATCGCCTGCCGGGCAGGAGCGGTGTCTGCAGAAACTCAGTATGTGCTGGACCGGTTCCATTTTCCGCAGCCGCGTTATCTGGATAATATCGGAACCCGCGTGAAGGACATGGAGATCCGCATGACGCCGGGTGTCGATGGAAAGATTTCCGTCAAGGATGCATGGGAACTGATGAAGACGCAGAATGTGTTCACGCTGCCGATCATCGATGACGGGAATCATCTGAAGGGACTTGTCACGACCAATGATATCGCGAAGTCTTATATGGACGAACACGATCCGGCAATCGTTTCCGCCGCGAAGACTCCGTTCCGGAATATCGTCAGGACGCTGGAGGCAACTATGGTCACCGGCGACCCGGAAGCGAACTTTGAGCATGGAAAAGTCCTTGTTGCAGCGGCGAACCCCGATGTCATGGAGAATTATATCGAGCCGAACGACTGTGTTATCCTCGGCAACCGTTTTGAATCCCAGATGATGGCGATCCTTGCCGGAGCGGGATGCATTATCGTCTGCCTGGAAGACTCGGTGTCAAAAACGATCGAACAGATTGCCAAGGAGCGCGGCACGACGATCCTGGTGACAAAACTGGACACCTATAATGTCGCAAGACTGATCAACCAGTCCATGCCGATTGATTTCTTTATGAGATCAGAGCGGCTTATGACATTTGAGATGAATGACTATACCGATGTGATCCAGGAATCCATGCTGAAAAAGAGATACCGCGACTTTCCGATCCTGGATAAGCACGGCGTTTATATCGGTACGATCTCACGCCGGAACCTGATGGGCGTCCGAAAGAGGGCACTGATCCTGGTGGATCACAATGAGATCGGCCAGGCGGTAGACAATGTGGAGAATGCAGAGATCCTGGAGATCATCGATCATCACCGCCTTGGTTCGCTTGAGACCGTGAATCCTGTTTTCTTCCGGAATGAACCGGTGGGCTGTACGGCCACGATCATATGGCAGATGTTCCATGAAAAAGGGATCGACATCCCGGAGGATATCGCGGGACTGCTGTGCAGTGCGATCCTGTCGGATACGCTGGCATTCAGGTCGCCGACCTGTACCATTCTGGATCAGGTTGCGGCAAGGGATCTGGCCGGGATCGCCGGAATTGATCCGGAGAAGCATGCAAAGGCGATGTTTACGGCGGGCTCGCGGCTCAGAGAAAAGACGCCGGAAGAGATTTTCTATAACGACTTCAAGACATTTGATAATAACGGAGTGGTCATCGGCATCGGACAGGTTTCTTCCATGAGTCAGGAAGAACTGGATGAGATCGAGATCCGGATCAAGCCGTTTATAGAGAAAAAGTACAGGGAAAAGGGACTGGACCTGTCACTGTTCATGCTCACAAACATCATAGACGAAAGTACGGCCATGCTCTGCTACGGAGAGGAAGTGGATGAGCTGGTGAAAAACGCTTTCGGGGTCCGGGTAAAAGATAATGTGGCAAAGATGAAGGGCATTGTTTCCAGGAAAAAACAGGTCGTTCCGAGCCTGATGGATGTGCTGAACCGGGATCAGGAACTGTAGAAGAGGCAGCTTCATGGAAGAGACTTCCAGGCAGGATCAGGAGATAAGGATATGAAACAAAAGGAAGTCTGGCGCCCCGGCAACATGCTGTATCCGCTGCCGGCCGTCATGGTCAGCTGCGGAAGACCCGGGGAGAAGCCGAATATCATCACGGTCGCATGGACCGGCACAGTCTGTTCCAGTCCTGCCATGGTGTCTGTCTCCGTGAGGCCGGAGCGCTATTCCCACGATATCATAGAAGAGACCGGGGAATTTGTGATCAATCTGGTGACGGAGAAACTGCTCCGGAGCTGCGACTGGTGCGGAGTGAAGTCCGGAAGAGACGTCGACAAATTCGAAGCTTGCCGCCTGAACGCAGTACCGGCGGAAAAACTGGGAACCGCCCCGCTGATCGCGGAGAGTCCGGTCAATATCGAGTGCAGGGTTACGAAGAAGATCCCGCTTGGATCTCACGATCTGTTCCTTGCGGAGGTCGCGGCAGTGGACGTTGATCCTTCCTACATGGATGAAAAAGGGCGGTTTGACCTGAATGCGGCCGGACTAATCACCTATTCGCACGGCGAGTATTACGCATTGGGAGAGAAGCTCGGAACCTTCGGTTACAGTGTAAAAAAGAAACGATAATAGAATTCCCGGGTCTTAATGACCCGGGAATTACTCTGAATACCACGTTCTTTGCTGCCGCGCCTCGCCCGACTCAGAACGCCTGCATAGAGGATTATTTATAATCAAAATTACTCGGTTCGCCGAGCGGGCGGTCCAGCAGTTCCGGATTCCGGAAAATGTGCTGGATCAGCTTAAAGCTCCGTGCGAAATAGAATCCGTCGGCAATGCGCTCATCCAGAGTGGCACCGATATCGATGACAGTCCGGATCTCTTTTGTACCGTCCTCCATCAGCCGTTCTTCTTTATGGATCGTGCCGAGGGTGACCATAATACTGTTGGTGCCGTAGTTGTTCAGGTGATGGTAG
>CADCOU010000179.1 GCA_902803155.1 uncultured Lachnospiraceae bacterium
CAGCTTGTTTTCACTCTTCCTACGAATGATCTCCACACCCTGTGCCGTCAGGCGGAGCGGATCCGATACCGCCACGCCGACTGTTTTAGAACCATAGTCGAGTCCAAGGACCCGGCTGTACTCTCTGTCAGTTGCCCTGAGCTGCAAGTGTTCGGATTCTGTCATCAACGTCTCTTCCATGCTTCGTTGCGGATGTACTCCTTAAGCAGTTCCTCAACGATCTCGTCACGTTCGACCTTCATGATCATGCTGCGTGCGTTCTTGTGGCTGGTGATGTAGGTCGGATCGCCGGAAATGATATAGCCGACGATCTGGTTAACAGGATTGTAGCCCTTCTCCGTCATTGCAACATAAACAAGCTCAAGAACCTTCTTGACGCGCATCTCCGGATCAGTTTCAACATTGAAATACTGTGTGTTATAAATGTCTGCCATAATCTGCAAAACCCCGATATCCTGTACCTGACATCTGCTTCTGATTCAAAGTATATTCGAAAACCGGCAAAGATTCAACTGTCAACTTCCCATTGACAATCTGTCCGCGCAGATCCTCCCCGGAACAGACAAACGCCCTGATATACTCTCTGGTATAGCCGGTATACAGTTTCTCTCCAGGCCTGATATAGTCTGTCAGCTGCTTTGCGCAGGCAATAAGAGTCCCCGCGTTCGGGACGGAAACCGTTCCGTTTTCATCAATCTGTGCCTCCTCTTCGACCAGCATCGATGTTTCACGGCCGCGCCACATCTTCTCAAACTCCATACCGCATTCTCTGTTCAGCCGGGACAGTACCGCGGACCTCTGCTCTTTGACTTTTTCCGGAATCTGGTCCCCCATCGCTGCCGCACGCGTCCCCTCACGCTTCGAATAGCGGAACAGATGCGTCTCATAGAGCCGGATCGACTCCAGGAACTGCCTTGTCTCTTCGAATTCTTCGTCCGTCTCTCCCGGGAATCCCACGATCACGTCCGTCGTGACTGCCGGCAGCACAAACGTCCTTCTCAGGATCTCCACCCTGCTTCTGAACTCTTCCGCCGTGTAGTGCCGGTTCATCCGTTTCAGCACACTGTCGCATCCGCTCTGCAGCGACAGATGAAAATGAGGACAAAGCTTGCTGATCCTGCTGAGCTTTGCCGCAGACTCCTCAGTGATGATCGTCGGCTCCAGCGAGCCGAGACGGATCCGCTCGATCCCGTCAATCTGCGATACCGCTTCGATCAGATCGATCAGCCCGGATCTCTGCTGCCAGGTCTTTTTTTCTCCCCCGGCGCCGTAAGCATCGTCTATATCTCCGGCAAAATCCACGCCGTAGGAAGACAGATGGATCCCGGTCAGGACCACTTCCTTCACTCCGTCAGATGCCAGATTCTCCAGTTCCCTGCAGATGTCCGCCATCGACCTGCTGCGGATCCTTCCCCTTGCAAAAGGTATGATGCAGTAGCTGCAGAACATGTTGCAGCCGTCCTGAACCTTGATATACGCACGGGTGTGACCTTCGATGCGTGGCAGTTTCAGCTCTTCATACATCTCCGCATGCATCACGTCCCCGACACATGAAAGTGCGTCCGGTCTTTCCTTAAACCAGGTCTCCAGTTCCTTAAGAAGCATTCCTTTGCGGTCGGTTCCGAGGATGATATCGGCGTCCACACTCTTCCCTGTTTTGTCCAGGGCAGTCTGAACATAGCAGCCCGCAGCCACAACAACCGAAGCGGGATTCTTCTTCCTTGCCCGGCTGATCATCTGACGGCTCTTGCGGTCTGCAATGTTTGTTACAGAGCATGTGTTGACGACATAGACATCCGCGGTCTCGTCAAAAGGCACGATCTCAAACCCTGCTTCCTGGAGCATGGCTCGCATCGCGTCCGTTTCATATGTATTCACCTTGCAGCCCAATGTGTGGAAGGCCGCTTTTCTGCCAGTAAAATTCATAGTTCTTTCATCTCTGCCCGCCTTGACTTTTGAAAGGCAAGACGATACACTAATCATGAACATGCGGTCCGCATGTTTAGACGAATTTCACCCGGATAAGGGAGACACATATACATAGCATGGGAGGTCAATCGCTTATGAAGACTGTACAGATTTCTCTTAATTCCATCGACAAGGTCAAGGCTTTCGTAAATGATATCACCAGATTTGACAACGACTTCGATCTGGTATCCGGCAGGTACGTGATCGACGCAAAGTCCATTATGGGTATCTTCAGCCTGGATCTTTCCAAGCCGATCGATCTCAGCATCCATGCCGAAGACAATCTGGATGACATCCTTGATGTCCTGAAACCGTACATCATCTAGTTCCGGCGTACGACCGTCTTCCTGATATGGATTTCTGCAAGGCAGCTGCCCTTACGGGCAGCTGCCTTTTCTGTACATCTCCTCTTCGTTGATTCCGCTGTTCCCAAAGAACCTCTTTCCGGACTGCAGCTTCAGCGTATCACGATCGTCTCTGTGTTATTCAGCGTTGCCTCCATCAGCCCGTCGATTATGTCACTGAGTTTTTCTTCCGACTTCCGGATAATGTCCAGGCGGGGTTTTGTCACCGGATGTTTCGCTACAAAGATCGTGCAGCAGTCTTCAAAGGGCTGTATGCTGGTTTCGTAGGTTCCGATCTTCAGAGAGAGGTCGATGATATCCTGCTTGTCGAATCCGATCAGGGGCCGGAATACCGGGATCGTTGCAGCGTCATCCGTACAGACCAGACTCTGGATCGTCTGGCTTGCGACCTGTCCTATGGATTCGCCGGTGATCAGCGCCTGCGAACCGTCCTGACCTGCAAAGTATTCTGCGATGCGCATCATATACCGCCGCATGATGATGGTCAGTTCATCGTGCGGACATTTCTCGTAGATTGCCAGCTGGATATCCGTAAAGTTGACCACATGCAGACGGATCGGACCGGAATACCGGGCCACCAGTTTCGCGAGGTCTATGACCTTCTGCTTCGCCCGCTCCGATGTGTAGGGAGGCGCATGGAAATAAGTCGCATCCAGTGAGACGCCTCTCTTGGCGATCATCCATCCCGCAACCGGAGAATCGATACCGCCGGACAGCAGCAGCTGGGCTTTTCCATTCGTCCCGACCGGCATCCCGCCCGGGCCCGGTATGATCTTCGAGTAGATAAAGACCTCCTCCCGCACCTCGATATGAATCATGACAGACGGATTGTGAACATCCACCTTCATTTTCCCCGGAAATGCGTCCAGAAGCTTTGCGCCGACTTCGGCATCCAGTTCCATGGAACTCACCGGATAGTGCTTGTTCGCTCTGCGGGTATGTACCTTGAACGTGATCGCATCCGGCTCGGCCGGAACGCCTTCACTCGACCCTTCTTCCGGGTTTTCCACCGGAACCATGCCGTATACTTCAGCTATGTATCGGATCGCGTCCTCGGCAATCGCATCCGGATCCTCCACCGGAACCTTCATCACCTGACAGATCCCCACCAGTCCGAACACATTCTGCAGGGCAGCAATCACCTCATCCGGATCAAAACTGTCGTCATCACCGAGCGCATCCGCATAGATACGCCCCTGCTCCTTGTGAATGTCAAACTCGCCCTCTACTCTGGAGAGCGCATGTCTGACCTGTGAGACCAGGGCATCCTCAAACTGGCCGCGGTTCTTCCCCTTGATGCCGATCTCGCCGTATTTTAACAAAAAAGATCTGAAAACCATACTTATTTATCCTCACGCTTCGAAAGGTACCGTAAAAACAATCCTGCATTTGGTTAGTTACCTGCGACTATACCTGCGCAGCACCGGCAGCAGCTCCCGGAGCGCTTCCAGCGCATAATCGATCTCATCCGGGCTCGTCCGGCTGCTGAAACTGAACCGGATCGCTGCCTCCCTGAGATCCTTTCGCAGATGGATCTCCTGCAGAACGGAACTGACCGGGATCTTCTTGTTGGACGTACATGCCGAGCCTGAGGATACATAGATCCCCTTCTCCTCAAGTGCATGGAGCAGTACCTCAGAGCGGATTCCCTCAAAGGAACAGTTCACGATATGCGGTGCGCCGAGAGTTTCATCTTCTTCTGAATTCAGGTGGGTTCCTTCCATCTCTTTCAGGCCGGCGATCAGTCGCCTTCTGCAGTCCAGCATCCCACCGACTTTCTGATCGAAATCCGTATACGCTTCCTCTGCTGCCTGCCCGAGTCCCGCCGCTCCAGGGACATTGTCCGTTCCCGAGCGCATGCCGCCCTGCTGGCCTCCGCCGTAGATGATCGGCTTTATCTTCGTCTTCCCGCGAATGTACAGGAACCCGGAACCTTTCGGACCATGGATCTTATGTCCGCTGACAGAGAGCATGTCAATCCCCAGTTTTTTCGGCCAGATCCGGTATTTGCCGTATGCCTGGATCGCATCCGTGTGGAAAAGAATCTGCCTGCCGTGCGTTCGATTGTATTCGGCGATGATCTTTCCGGCCTGTCCGATCGGCTCCACTGCGCCGATCTCATTGTTCACGTACATGATCGAGATCAGGATCGTCTCATCGCACAGTGCCTGTTTCAGGTCTTCCGGATCGATATGCCCGAACGGGCTGACCGGCAGATGCGTGACGCGGAATCCGAGTTCTTCCAGCATGCTGAGCGGCTGAAGAACCGCAGAATGCTCCACTGCAGTCGTTATGATGTGATTGCCTGAGCGTTTATTTGCCAGGGCAGCCCCGACCAGCGCCCAGTTGTCTGATTCTGTACCCCCGGAAGTGAAGTAGATCTCCCCCGGTGTCACACGCAGTGTTTCTGCGATCTGTTCCTTCGCCCGGCGCAGGTACTTCTCCGCATCTACGCCCTTCTGATGCCTGGAGGACGGATTACCGTAATCCTCCCGCATTGTTCTTTCTATAATCTCTACCACACTCTCCGACACCTGAGTGGTGGCAGAATTGTCAAGATAAGCTTCCATGTCAGTCTTCGTCTCTTTCCAGGTGCAGCATCAGCATGGCCAGAACAGCGATGCTGGCGGTATCCGTCCTGAGGATCCGGTGTCCCAGTGTGATACTCTCTGCACCAAGCGCTTCAAGCTGTGCGATCTCCTTCTCTTCGAAGCCTCCCTCCGGTCCGATAAAGATCCCGACGCTCTCACCCGGCTGTATTGCTCCGATCGCGCTGCGGGTATGGCTGATCCCCTTCGCATTCTCGTACGGCACCAGGACCCGGTCCAGTTTCGACGCGGTTTCCACCGCATCCGCCCATGTCACGGGGCACTGTACGTCAGGGACAAAAGAACGCTTGGACTGCTTCGCGGCTGCAAGGGAGATCCCCCTCCACCGCTCCGCCTTTTTTACGGCTCTCTTTTCATCCAGCTTCACGATCGTCCTTGCCGAGATGACCGGTACGATCTCATGCACTCCGAGCTCGACACATTTCTGTATCACGGTTTCAAAACGGTCTCCTTTCGGGATCGCCTGGAACAGGTACAGATCCGCCGGGAGTTCCCTCGCATTTTTCTGCAGGTCCAGTATCTTTGCGACAACCTCATCAGATCGAATATCATCGATCTCGCATAGATACTCCACGGGATCATCTTTCTGCCCTGTACTGAGAAGGATCTGCTCCCCCTTTTTCATACGAAGAGCATTTCGGATGTGGTTTACGTCCTCGCCTCTGATCCGGATCTGACCCTCACTCAGGTCAATATCAGCCGGTTCTATGAAAAATCGATACATATCGGTAAGTACTCCGCTGCTTACACATCACGCCCCGGCAGCCATCCGCCGGAAGGGAACGGCATCGATACCGTTCATGGTTTGCGCGCCGTCACGCTGACCCACTCGCCCTGCCGCGTCACTTCGATCACTTCCAGTCCTGCACCCGTGCAGGCGTCCGTAACGTCCTTCTCTTTCACGTCAAGTATGCCGGATGTGATATATACTGCTCCGCTTTTCATATGGCGGATGATCTGCGGTGTCAGCGCAACCAGCACCGGAGCCAGGATGTTGGCGACAACGATGTCATACTTCTCATACCCGGCCATATCCTGCGTCTGTCTGTCATCGATCAGGTTGCCGATAACTGCCTGCATCTTTTCTTCCGGGATGCCGTTCGCCTGCAGGTTCTCCCGAACCGCTTCCATTGCGCATGGATCCAGATCCGTGCCGTACACGTGCCCTGCTCCGAGCATAAGGGCGACGATACCCAGGATACCGCTTCCGGTTCCCACATCGAGTACCTCACAGCCCTCTGTTACATATTTTTTCAGTTGGCGCATACACAGCTGTGTTGTCTCATGCATGCCGGTACCAAACGCCGTGCCCGGATCGATGTGCAGGATCTTCTTTCCCTCATCCTCCGGCCTGACCTCTTCCCAGGACGGGATCACCAGGATATCATCCACGCTGAACTGATGGAAATACTGCTTCCAGTTATTGATCCAGTCCCTGTCCTCCGTCACGGAACGCTCGATGCTGCACGGACCAATATCGGAGAACTGTCTGAGACTGTCCAGTTCCTCATTCACCCTGCGGAGAACGTCGTCCGCGTCCGCATCTTCGTCCAGATAGAAACTGATGTATGCAGTTCCGTCATCGGGTCCGGATGTCAGCGGGATATCCACGAACATCTGCTGAAGGTCACTCTCAGACAGCGGTACATTGTCTTCGATCTGAGCCCCTTCCACGCCGGCATCCGCCAGCGCACAGACGACGATGTCCTCAGCTTCTGTTGTCGTCTTCAGTCTGAACTTCGTCCATCTCATATTCTTCAGTCTCTGTATCCGTTCGGATTCTTGCTCTGCCAGTTCCAGGAATCACGGCACATCTCTTCGATACCATACTCCGCAGTCCAGTCCAGTTCCTTTGCCGCCTTCGACGGATCACAGTAACAGGTGCTGATGTCGCCCGGACGGCGCGGCCTGATCACATACGGAACCGGATGTCCGCACGCCTTGCCGAAAGCTTCCACAACCTGCAGGACAGAGTATCCGTGCCCCGTTCCGAGATTGTATACGGATACGCCTTCCTTGTCCGCGAGCTTGCGGATCGCATTGACATGCCCGCGCGCAAGGTCCACCACATGGATATAGTCACGCACCCCCGTGCCGTCCGGGGTGTCATAATCATCGCCGAAGACATTCAGCTGTTCCAGTTTTCCGATTGCAACCTGCGCGATATAGGGAACCAGATTGTTCGGGATCCCCTTCGGATCCTCGCCGATCATCCCCGACGGATGAGCGCCGATCGGGTTGAAGTAGCGGAGCAGGATCACGTTCCACTCAGGGTCGGAGGTTTGCACGTCCGTCAGAATCTGTTCCAGCATCCACTTTGTCCAGCCATACGGATTGGTGCAGGTTCCCTTCGGGCATTCTTCCGTGATCGGGACAAAAGCCGGATCGCCGTATACGGTCGCGCTGGAACTGAAGATGATATTCTTGCAGCCATGCTCGCGCATGCTGCGGATAAGCGTCAGAGTACCGGTGATGTTGTTGGAATAATATTCAACCGGCTTTTCAACGGATTCCCCGACCGCCTTCAGTCCTGCGAAATGAATGACCGCGCCGCTCTTCTGAGAAGACAAGATCCCGTCCAGACAGTCTTTGTCGAGAATGTCCCCCTTTACGAAGTCCAGATCCTTTCCGCTGATCTTCTTCACGCGGTCGATCGCTTTCTCGCTGGAGTTATACAGGTTGTCGATCACCGTGACTTCATATCCGGCATTCAGTAGTTCCACACAGGTATGGCTGCCGATGAATCCGGCGCCGCCCGTAACAAGAATCCTCATACTGTTTCTCCTTCCTTCCATATGATCTCAGCCGACGACGGTTCCACCCACCGGGCGGATATTCAGGACATGGCAGCTGCCTTCGCCCAGGAGCCGGTTCATTTTCTCCGTAAACTCACTGATCATCTCTTCCGGCACAAATGCCTGGCAGGTTCCCGCAAATCCGCCGCCATGCACGCGGAATGCACCGGCGCCGTCCAGCAGCTCATCACAGAGCGCAAGCGCCACCGCCATCTCCTGATGCTCATTTGCCCCAAGCGGGACAATGTTCTGAAGATACATCCAGGAAGATCTTCCGGATTCCTTTACGAGCTTCAGGAAAGTATCGATATCTCCCGACTCGAGCGCTTCCACCTGCTGTGGGACCCGTTCATTATCCTGATAGAAATGAATACTGCGGAGTACTGCCCTGTCACCGAACTCACTGCGCAGCTGCGGGATCGCATCCATGAATTCTTCTTTCGCAACTTCACGAAGGACCTTCTTCCCGAAATATCCTGCGACCTTCTGTTCCTCTATCGGAACCGCCGCATATTCGTCTGTCAGATCCGCATGGCTTGCCCAGCAGTTGATGATGCAGAGCTTCAGCCCGCTCTTCTCGAAGTCCACATCCAGCTTACGGACAACGGGGGCGGAGGGATCTGCAAAGTCAATGGTGATCAGGTTTCCGACGGAGGACGCCGTCTGATCCATCAGGCCGGAAGGTTTGCCGAAGTATACATTCTCCGCATACTGTCCGATCTGGGCGATCTGCACCGCATCGACCCGGTCCTCAAAGAACAGGTGATTGATGATGTTCCCGATCAGTACTTCGAACGCCGCCGAGGAGCTCAGTCCGGAGCCCGGAAGTACCGAAGACGTGACTGCTGCCCGGAATCCCCCTACTTTGCAGCCGAGGGATGCGAATCTGGCCGCGACACCGCGGATCAGTGAAGCAGTCGTATTGTATTCCGACTCCCGCACTTCCATGTCATCCAGCGAGATCTCGCACATCGGATACCCTTCCGACAGAATGCAGATCCTGTTGTCATCTGCTGGAGACGCTGCAGCGATCGTGTCCAGATCCACCGAGGCCGCCAGCACGCGCCCATGCTCATGGTCCGTATGGTTGCCGCCGATCTCCGTCCGGCCCGGTGCGGAAAACAGCGTGATGTCCGCATCGTCTGAAAATGTCTTTTCATACAGTTCCAGCAGATCCGCATATCGTCCCGTGTTTGCCTCTGCCTTGTCTCCGTATAGAGGGCGAATCGCTTCCGTAAAATCCGGCGCTGCTATTCTGACTTTCCAATCTTTCAGATTCATCCGTTTGTCCTCCTGTAATCGACTCCTTCTTGACAGAATTCCTGCCGTATTCCTGCAACTAAATGTACCGTATTTTCTGACATAAGTATAGCAGTAATCAGTCCGCTCAGCACGTTTTTAAAGAGAAAGGGCCATCCCTGCGGACGACCCTTCAGATCTATGGAACGGATGGGGCTCGAACCCATGACCTCCCGCGTGTGAGGCGGACGCTCATCCCAGCTGAGCTACCATTCCATATCTCAAATAAAAACCCGCCATCGCCTCCGATGACGGGTAGCAGTTCCTAGGAGAATCGAACTCCTGTTTCCGCCGTGAGAGGGCGGCGTCTTAACCGCTTGACCAAGGAACCACG
>CADCOU010000180.1 GCA_902803155.1 uncultured Lachnospiraceae bacterium
AGTTCCTAGGAGAATCGAACTCCTGTTTCCGCCGTGAGAGGGCGGCGTCTTAACCGCTTGACCAAGGAACCACGTATTCGGTGAAGCCTTATTAATATAACATGCGGCTTCGGAAAATGCAAGCGCATTTTTTCCCGTCTTCATTTTACTGCATTCGCTTGATTAAACGACCTTCTGAGATTATAATTATGATGGTGTATCGGCTTATCACGGTACTGTAACCCGTCCATTTATCTGATGTGTAAGGAGAACATATGCTTACTGAAGAAAAAAGAAAACTGGAGCTTGAAGCTGCCAACATCAGAAAAACCGCTTTGGAAACGATCCACACAGCCGGGTCGGGACATATCGGCGGTTCATTCTCAATGGCTGAGATCGTCACGGTCCTGTTTTTCAAGGCCATGAACATCGATCCGAAGGATCCGGACAAAAAAGACCGCGACCGTCTGGTTCTTTCGAAGGGACACTGCTCACCTGTCATGTATGCAACCCTGGCCAGAAGAGGTTTCTTCCCGGTCGAGCATCTGAAGACTTTCCGCAAGATCGACAGCGACCTCTCCGGTCATGTTGAGATTCATGTACCCGGCGTTGACATGTCCGGCGGATCTCTCGGACAGGGCCTGTCCGTTGCGCTCGGCATGGCTATGTACGGCAAGTGCAACAATCTCGGCAACTATGCCTATGCGATCATGGGCGACGGCGAGATCCAGGAAGGACAGATCTGGGAAGCAGCCATGGCGGCAGGCTTCTTCAAGGTCAACAACCTGATCGGCTTCGTAGATAACAACCAGATCCAGCTCGACGGACGTCTGACTGAGGTCATGGATCCCAATCCGATCGATGAGAAGTTCCGCGCTTTCGGCTGGAATGTGATCAATGTCAACGGACATGATGTCGAAGAGATTGCAGATGCCATCGAAGAGGCAAAGAAGAGCAAAGACAAACCGACAATGATCGTCGCGCATACTGTAAAAGGTAAAGGTGTCTCCGTATTCGAAGATACCAACCGTTTCCACGGCGGACAGCCGACTCCGGAAGAGTATGATCTCGCGATCAAGGAACTCGACGACCAGATAGCTGCACTGGAGGTGTAAGAATGGGCGAAAAGATTGCAACTCGTGTCGCGTACGGCAAGGCGCTTGCTGAATTCGGCGGCCGCGAAGATATCTATGTATTTGACTCTGACCTCAAAACCTGCACCATGTCCATGTACTTTGCCGATAAATATCCGGAGCGTTTCTTCAACGTCGGTATCGCTGAGGCAAACATGGTAAATATCGGTGCCGGCTTTGCAACCTGCGGTGCTACTTCACTTGTCCACACATTCGCCATCTTCGCTGCCGGACGTGTCTATGATCAGGTCCGCAACGATGTATGCTATCCCAGACTGAATGTCAAGGTCGTCGGAAGCCACGCCGGCCTGACCGTCGGTGAAGACGGCGCTACCCACCAGGCACTGGAAGACATCAGCCTGATGCGTACGATCCCGGGCATGACCGTTATCGTACCCTGCGATGACAATGAGACCCGCCTTGCAACCAAAGCCATGCTGGACTTTAAGGGACCGTGCTATTTCCGTACCGGCCGTCCGGCAGTTGATCCTGTCACCGACAGCATCCCCGGATATAAGTTCGAGATCGGCAAGGGCTGCCAGCTGAAGGATGGCTCCGATGTCACTCTGATCGCATGCGGACTGATGGTTCAGGAAGCCCTGAAGGCCGCTGATCTGCTCGCGGCAGAAGGGATCTCTGCAAGAGTGATCGATATGGCGACCATCAAACCGATCGACCGTGAGATCATCGTGAAAGCCGCTAAGGAAACCGGCGCTATCGTCACCGCTGAAGAGCACAACATCATCGGCGGACTCGGCAGCGCAGTAGCGGAAGTCCTGACCGACGAAGCGCTAGTACCGCTTCAGAGAGTCGGCGTCAACGACACCTTCGGACATTCCGGCAATCCGCTGGAACTGCTCGCTCACTACGGACTTACTGCGGAGAATATCGCCTGCAACGCAAAGAAGGCGATTGCCCGCAAATAAACCGTTCGTTACGTATTATGCACAGACAGCGGGAGCTGTCATCCTTCCGGATGGCAGCTCCTGTTTTTAACACTTTCATGATGATGCAGCACCTTGTCAGGAACACTGTCAGATTTCCTGACAGGCAGGTGCTCAGATCCTCAGCTCCCGCAGAGCCTTCAGTACCGGATTCTCCTTCGGATTGAAAACTGCAACCGTCTCCCGGTACAGTTCATAGAGCCTGTCATAGATCTCTGCGTTATCCCTGTCCGGCTGATATACTTCATCCTTCAGTTTCGCAAGAGCCTCTGCCGCGTCGGCAACGGTCGCATATCCTCCTGAAGTCTCACCTGCAGCTGCCGCCGCATACATGGCACTTCCCAGTGCCGCCGTCTGATCGGAAGCGGATATCCGGAGCGGACGTTTAAGCACATCCGCAAATATCCTGAGAACCAGGGGATTCTTTTCAGCGATTCCTCCCGATACGATCACTTCATCGACTTTCGCGCCGGACTGCATAAACTCTTCCATGATCATCCGTGTTCCGTACGCTGTCGCCTCTATCAGGGCACGGTAGATCTCCTCCGGTTTTGTGTGCAGAGTAAGTCCCAGCAGGACTCCGGACAGATCCCCATTCACATACGGCGTCTTATTTCCGTTCCACCAGTCCAGTGCCAGCAGGCCGGATGCGCCGGGTTTCTGTCCCTGCGCGAGGAAGGACAGATATTGATGCAGATTCATCCCCTTTTTCTTCGCCTCTTCCGCACAGGACGCCGGGATGAAGCCATCTGCAAACCAGCCGTACATGTCGCCCACTGCGGCGAGACCGGCCTCCAGGGAATAATAGTCGGGCATGATCGCCCCGCGGACTGATCCTACAACACCATGGCCTGTATGCGGCTGATCCGACAGAAGCAGTTCCACACTTGAAGTTCCGAGTACCAGCATCAGCTGGCCGGGCCTGCTGATTCCGCTTCCGGGCAAGCCGGCATGAGAATCGATGATACTGACGCCGACCGCGATCCCGCTCTTCAATCCAAGCCTGTCTGCCCATTCATCTGTCAGCCTGCCTATGCAGCTCCCGGCAGGGCATATCTCTCCTCTCAGTTTCTCACTGACCAGGTCATACAAACGCGGATCCAGCGCATCCAGCACTTCCTGCGGAACATAACCCTCCTCCGGAGACCACATGGCTTTGTAGGCGGCCATGTTGCCGGATCGTCTCAGTTCCCCTGTCAGATTCCAGGTCAGCCAGTCCCCCGCCTCCAGGAACACATATGCACGTTCGTAGATCTCCGGATCATCATGGAGGATTTCCAGGATCTTTGGAAGCATCAGTTCCGGAGAAACAGCTCCGCCGTATTTCGGCAGATCGATCAATCCTTTTTCCGCAAGGACCGCATTGATCTCATCCGCTTCATCCTGTGCTCCGTGATGTTTCCACAGCTTCGTATACGCATGCGGACGGGAAGCGAATTCCCCGAGGCTGCAGAGCGGGCGTTTCTCTTCGTCTGC
>CADCOU010000181.1 GCA_902803155.1 uncultured Lachnospiraceae bacterium
GGTTCCTGCGACCATCGCCGCATAGCTGACCGGCCACTTTCCGTTCCGGTTGAACCCGTAGAAGTCCGGCCACCTCTTCTCTTCCGGTGCATATATGACCTTGTACAGGTACAGGAGTCCGTACGCGATCACCGGGATCAGTCCGAGGAAAGCGGTACCTGTATCCATCTTCCCTTTTTCCAGAAAACAGAAAGAAATAATCGCAAGCAGCGGACCGAGCAGGTGCATATACAGGTTGTTCCCTGAAAGAAGCGCCTTATAACCGCCCATAGTCGGTCCGAGGAACAGGAGCACTGTCATCATCGTGACTGTCAGTGAAACTGTTCCCAGATATTTCAGCAGCCAGACAACATACGGGACATGTCCGCTCATCTCAGATACAGCCATGAGCAGCGCCGCAGCAGCGCAGAATGCGTTTGACAGGCAGGTGAAATACCGGAAAGCCGACAGTCCCCTCTCCCTGTTCCACTGGCCGTCTTTCCTGAAATAGAAGATTATAATAACAAGCGTGGATATGAATATGGCAAGATTTATGATAATCGATATAAGCATCATTTGTCTCTGCTGCCTCTTCTTTCAGTAGTTTCTCCGATTACTATTCTCTGCGCTTTTATCATTCGCGATGATTCACCTTCACAAAGCCTGATCAGACTCATCTTCCTCAAAACTCATCAGCATCTCGTTGTATCGTTCGTTTGCTTCCTGGCTGGCTTTTTTCTCTTTCCATGCTGCAATCTCTGAACAGATCGCCAGCATTTCGTCCACGACCAGTTCTTCCTTCCGCGGTTTGACATAGCGAAGATACGCAATCATCCGCTCCATCGCTTTCGGACTTCCCAGGTTCTTCGCGACCGCTTCACCCAGTTCCGCAGTAAAGCCGAGTTTTTCTGTCTCCCGAATGAGTTCTTCTTTTGTCCTTGCCCACAGCATCCTGTCCAAGATCCGGTCCCTCCGCAGAATTGAATCAGGTTTATCGATTGCCACTCTTCGAACTTCCCTATATCAGAAAACTGTTACCAGTATACCATAGCTCACATGATCGCTGCACATCCGGTTCATTTCGGTAGAAATGAAACCCTCTCTGTACTACAATGAATCCATATAAGAAATAATTCCATGAAGGAGGAGCCGGTATGGATTTCCTGAATGAATACAGATCAAAACTCCGCACGCCGGACGAGGCTGTGCAGGTAGTTAAAAGCGGCGACTGGGTGGACTATACCACAAATCTGGGTTTTCCCATCCTTCTGGATGCCGCGCTGGCACGGAGGAAGGATGAGCTGACCGACGTGAAGATCCGCGGGAATCTCTGTTTCGGTCCCATCCAGACTGTGGAGTGCGATCCGGAGCGGGAACACTTTATATACAGCAGCTGGCATTTTTCCGCATATGAGCGAAAGCTGTGCGACAAAGGACTCTGCAATTTCATCCCGATGCTGTTCCGCCAGGTAGTCGAGTATTACAGGCATTTCCTGACTGTGAATGTCGCCATGATGAGCGTGACTCCCATGGACCGGCACGGATACTTCAACCTCTCCTGCGCCACCGGTGTCGCGAAAGGCATCCTGGAGAAAGCGGATATCGTCATCCTGGAAGTCAATGAACGCCTGCCCAGGATACTGGGCGGTTTCGAGGAATCCATCCATATCTCTGAGGTTGACTACATCGTCGAAGGGAAACACGGTCCTCTCTATGAACTCCCCCGAAGCGAGCCCACACGGGAAGACATCGCCATCGCCGAATCACTGATCAGCTACATCCCGTCCGGTGCAACGCTGCAGCTCGGCATCGGCAACATGCCCAATATCATCGGGGACCGGCTGGCAAAGACAGACCTTAAGGACCTCGGGATGCACACGGAGCTCTGCGGAGACGCCTACTACACGCTCTATGAGGCGGGCAAGCTCACCAACATGCGGAAGAAGAACCACCGCGGCAAGGGCGTTACCGGCATGGTATTCGGCTCTGCCGCTCTGTACGACTGGGTTGACAACAATCCCGGCATCATGGCCGCACCGCTTGAGTATGTCAATGACCCGTACATCATCGGCGGGATCGACAATATGATCTCCGTCAACAGCTGCATCGCCGTGGACCTGTACGGCCAGATCTGCGCCGAGAGCGTCGGGCAGCGGCATATCAGCGGTACCGGAGGCCAGCTCGACTTCCTGACCGGCGCCGTCATCTCCAGAGGAGGCAAGTCCTTCATCTGTCTGGCGTCCTCCTACACGGACAGAAAAGGCAAGCGCCGTTCCAACATCGTCCCGCACTTTACAGGCGATATCATCACTGACCCGAGGAGCCAGACCTACTTCCTCGCTACGGAATACGGCATCGTCAACCTCGTTGGCCGCACCACCTGGGAACGCGCGGAGATGATCATCTCCATCGCGCACCCGGATTTCCGGGACGACCTGATTAAAGCTGCTGAGAAGCAGGGAATCTGGATCCGATCCAATAAACGATGAGAAACATGCAGGAGAAACAAGCATGAAGAGCAGGTACGACCTGAC
>CADCOU010000182.1 GCA_902803155.1 uncultured Lachnospiraceae bacterium
CGGATCACTCCGTTTCGGTTTCTACCTCAAAATCATCACCCAGATCGAATCCAAGGCTCTCGCCCAGGCATACCATGTCGGCGATTCCATACTTCTCCGCAAGCTCATCGACGACTCCCTTGTCATACAGGATCGCAAGATCATCATTGATGATCTCTGCCAGCACTTCATTGCCGAGCTTGAAACCGACTCCGTACTTCTCGGAATTCAGGGTCTCTTCCAGGATGGAGTATCCTTCACGGCCTTCGATCTGATACTGTGCAACGCCTACGTCGATTGCGACTGCATCCAGAGATCCGGCAAGCAGTTCCGCGAATGCGGTGTTGTAATCTCCAAACTGCTGAAGATCGCCAAAGGTCGCCCCGAGATCCGCCTGATCCCCGTCTTCTTCCAGAAGCGCAAGCGCAGCGGAGTCAGCCTGTACGCCAACGGTCTTTCCTTCCAGATCCGCAAGTGTTTCAATTCCGGAATCATCAGCAACACAGATAACCTGGCTGTTGTCTACATATGGTACGGACCAGGTATAATCATCTTCTCTTCCGTCGATGGTAAATCCGTTCCAGATGCAGTCGATATTGCCCGAATTCAGTTCCATGTCCTTGGAATCCCAGTCGATCGGGGTCTTGACGAGCTCCCATCCTTCGATCTCACAGACTGCCTCTGCCAGTTCCAGATCAAATCCGGTATAGTCACCGTCGTCATCCATATATCCGAAAGGCGGATACTCTGCATCAAAACCTACGACAAATGTATCTTCTTTCGCAAGACCGTTAAAGCCGAGAGCCTCCGTCTCATCCGCTGCTGCGGCAAAACCGAGAGTGGAAATGACCATAGCTGCAGCCAGCATGCCAGCAAGAACTTTCTTCATAATAAAACCTCCATAAGTTCACTGATTCTCTGCCAAAGCGCCGCTTTAGCGCGATAACGTGGTAAAAACAGAGAAATCGTATCATGAAGGGTGCATGCTGTCAAGGCATTCCGGCATGCCTCGGCTAGACCTCTCAGATATATATCTCTGCAGACCATATGCAGTAATCACTCCTGCAGAGAAGAGAGGCGCCGCATTCGGGCGAGCCCCCTCAAAATATTTCGCTCCATTAGGCAAGGGGAACGGTGTAATTAGGTTCATGGTTTCACTATTTCCACTAGTTCCATTTTCTTATTATACTCGTCGATATAGAGATTGACGGCCCGTTCGATCGCTACCGTTTTGGATTGACCGGATTCTGAGCAGAAATCCGCAACATCCGGATCCGATTTAGCTGAAGCCACATCGCTGATTCGTATCTTTTCGATTACGCAGACATTCCTTGGCCACATCAGCAAACCGTCCCCCTTCCTCGATCATCTTTCTGCACAGCTCCGTGATCATCCAAGGAGCAGTACCGGGCAGAATGTCACAGAAGTATGTGCGGTAACTGTACGCATCGCACTCATTCGGCGGAAAACTATACCCGGTGAGCCGGCAAAACGCAAATGCCGCTACACCGTAATCGGAACAGTTAATCGCTGCAGATCTTAACGCTTCCCGGTTCTCTTCCCGCATGACCTGCTCACGGAGAACCGCATATTCCCAGAAGAAGGTGTCTTCCGGATCATCGATATTGATCCGTGGCTCTGCCTCTCCGTCCATGCTGTATTTCTCCGCTGCATATTCCATCATGGAACCGCGGCACGGTTTCGGAGCGTGTGCGATCAGGTACCCGATCAATTCTCTGTCTTTCTCTCCGTCAAGGTGCATGATGTCCTTACGGGAGATAACCCCGTTCGTTATCCTGTGCCAGTTGTCGTCTCTGAAAATCTTTACACCCATATCCAATCTCAGTAACAGTACGGCGCTTCCGTGGCGTCATACCATTTGTATTCACAATAGTGTACGTAGTCCATCTGATCGAGCGTAAAACCAGGAAATCTATCCTGAAAGATCGGCAAATACTCCATTTCCTCGTTGTGCGGTTATCATCCAGTGTTGCTGTATCTTGTCAAATCTCTTTGAATTCGGTGATGTGTTCGTTGAAACACCAGAAATTGTCTTTCGTGTACCGTTCAGCTTCGCTGCCTTGTTTCCCGTATATGATTACCGGACGGCAGAAAGGGATCGGTTCCAGCCACGGGTGAAAATGATCCTCTGAGTATCCGATAGCCCATGGTCCGATAGAAGTAACACTTTCCGGTATCGTGATCTCCCGCAGCGCTTTGCAGCCGGAGAACGCCCAGGTCTCAATAGTCGTGACACTGTCCGGTATCTCGACCTCCTCAAGTCCGCAGTCCACAAACGCATCCGACTCGATTGCGGTCACGCCGTACGGGATCACGACCTTCCCGACCGACGCTTCGCAAAACGCCTTGCAACCAATACGCTTCACACAGTCGGGAATGTAGACCACGCCGATATGCTCATCCGCTTCGAATTTCGTCAGCGTCCCGTCTTCCACAACAAAGATCACCTCAGCCATGTAATCACCTCGTTCCGCAATTCATATTTCACCCGCATCAGCCGATTCGTAGACCCGGTAGTTTGGCAGATCCTCCAAGTTAACTGATTCGTATTCCTCCCGCGTCATGTGCCGCAGCGCAATCAATCGCACATACCCGCATTTCTCTGCTGCGGAGGTCGCAGAGGCAAACAACTCTCCTGTTTGAAACACACGGAACTCCTTGAGAATCATATACCGCCCGGTCTTTTCCTCCTGATAACCGACCAGAACGATCCTGGGGAGCGCGTGAGTCAGCGGGAGAGGCCGCTGCATTATGACCTTTGCAGCACGGATCGCCGCCCTGACCTCCTCTTTGGTCGCGTCGGTGTTCGCGTATTCGATATCTGAAAGATGTTGTTCCATTTCCGCTTCCCTTAATTCAGCCGATATATGCGGAGTCCGTGGTCAACGGTGTCGTAATGCCGCTCCGGCTGGATCGGGCCGACGCCCTTTCCGAAAACCTGCTCGTTATATGTTTTCATCTGCTGCAAAGCCGTATATGCCATACTTTATTTCCTTTCTCTATGTAAGCGGTATGAAATACTGCCTTTTACCGATCCGCGTTCCGCAGACGGAGATATTGTTCCTCGCAGGTGCAGGCGTCAAAGGCGTCCGGTGCCCAATTTGTCACACGCGACAGATCGCCCTCGATCACAAGATTTTTCAGATTCGTGCAGCAGCCGAACGCCCACGTCTGGACCTCTTTTACCGACGCCGGGATCGTTACCGATTCGAGGTCCGGATTGTCCGCGAGTATTTCGGGCTTTATGACCTCCAGCCCAGGCTCAAAGCA
>CADCOU010000183.1 GCA_902803155.1 uncultured Lachnospiraceae bacterium
AGATCCCTCAGTTTCTTTCTGCTTGTCATGACATATGCTATGTCACCGATGGATTCGACAGAGAACTCACTCACGTTCTTCAGCCCGGTCTTCAGCTCCTCCAGTTTGCGCAGCTGTTTTGCCCGTTCGCCGATCTCTCCCTTCAGCGCCTTCTCCTGCTGATCCAGCAGCAGGGAAATGACGCTTCCCGGATCTTCTTCTGAAAGAAGCTGCCTGATCGAATCAATGGAAAGTCCGAGGTCCCGCAGATAGCAGATGATCTTCAGCCGCTTTACATCATCTTCTGAATACAGCCGCCTGCCTCCTTCGGAGAGTTCACTCGGTACAAGGATCCCGCGGGTATCGTAGTACTGGACCGTGCGGACAGTCACGCCGCAGAGCTTTGCAACCTCACCTGTCGTGTATTTTGACACAGCTTTTCACCTCCTTCGCGTCAAAAATAGCTTATGACGCTGCGTCACAAGCAACCCCTGACGCAGGGGGATTTTTAGAAAAATATAAAAAAACCGCTTTTTGAGACATTTCTTACACTTCATCATTATATCGACTGACCGTTCCGGAATCCACAGAAACAAAAGTCATTGCGTTTTGAGCGGAACAGCACAAAAAAACCTGCACACCACGTGGTGGTGTACAGGTCCATTCAATCTCAGTTACTTACGCGAACCGGAGTTCCTTCCCGTAGAATAGCTCAATCTGCTTCTCATATTTCTTGCCGAGCATCTCGAGCATCTCCTGTGCTTTCGGGAAAACACCGTACAGGTTGTAGAAGGTCTGCTTGCAAACGTTAATAATCTGAAGATCGTCTCTGCTCATCATCGGGGGTTCCTCCTTGGATATATGTTCAAAAGTGGTTGTTTTCTTTCTTATGAACTCATCCTAGCAGAGCAAAACTCACAGAACTGTCACACGCCCCAAGTCCCCGGTTTTAATTGCATTTCTTATCGCAACTAAATCCCCCTTTTTTACAGCCTTTTCCCATCTGACATTACCTGTTCAGCGCCTCGCTCAGGGAATCCGGGATCCCCCTCGGCCCGCGGACGGCGAATATCCGGTATTCCGACTTCAGCACTTCGAATGTGAACTGATCCGGGCTGTAGCGCTTCTGCAGTTTGATCTTCATCAGAGCCGATATGGTCAGTTTCCCGTCCTGATACTGATACGGGATCCCTGTCTCCGTCACCCTGCATTTATACAGCACCGCAGACACCGGAGCTCCGACATACAGGAAAACGGTGTCTCCCTTCCTGATCCCGGCTCCCTGCTTCCAGTTGATGACATTCTCATCGTCAAAGGCATGAATGATGTCGTAATACTTCGGATTCGACGGGATGATCCACTCCTTCGGCGGCCGTATCTTCTGCTTTTTCTTCGCCGAGGCAGTCGCCATGAAGCTCATGTCGATCAGTTCCTTAACCTTCTCATCCGGAACCGTGCCGTCCAGAAGGACGGTGATCCAGTGCATCTTGTTCATGTGCCAGGCGGGCATGATGCCGTCCTCCTGGATGATCATGTCCCGGAAGAAGAGATCGTCCACTTTCAGATTGATCACATCCACCAGGTCCGTCCCCGGAAGGCCGAGCTTATCCCTCTGCACATCCATGACCAGAGCGAACCACTTTTTGTTGTCGTCATGCCGGAAGACAGCATTGCTGTCATAAGTGCGCCAGGGGTATTCCGGCAGCGTTTTGTATTTCTTTTTGATGTACTCAAACACCGTCTGTCTGTCCATATGCTTACTCCTGATCATTGGTCTCTGACTTCGCTTCGCGTTTCCGATCCTCCTGGCGATCCAGCCACCTTACCGGTTCAGCCTTATCGCCAGAACGCGCCGGAAGAGCTCCCTGTTCCCGGTGACCAGCAGGCAGAGGTTCTCCCTCGTGCGCGACAGCCCCTCATACAGCAGGCGGAGGGCTTCTTCCTCCTCTTTCCGGGAGCGGAGGTGCAGGGTCTCGTCGTAGTAAAATGACTCGTCCAGTATCATCATCACCCGGTCGTATTCACGCGCAATGATGTCCACTTCCTTCTCCGCGCCGTCGGATCTGCTGACCAGTACATACCCCTTTTCCCGGTAATAGTCCTCCGTCAACTTCTGCTCTTCGGGCGTTTCTGCAAACAGGACATCGATGCAGCTGTAGTCTGCCCTGGCTGCACGTTCCCGCAGATACAGCAGCGTACGCAGGAAGGAATACACCGGACGGTTGATCCGGATATTTCCCGTAAAGGCCAGGGAAAGCGTCGATACTCTCCCGATCAGCTCTGCCGCATCGGAGGGCTCACTCCCATCTGTTCTGCATTCATCCTCCGGAAGCAGGAGGTGGTGCGGATCATAGGACAGGATAACGGGAACCTGTCGAGCTCCGGCATCCGCAAACAGCCTGTCCAGAACATTCACTTCCAGGTGATCCGCTTCGTCAACCATCGCGAAGCCATAACCTGAAAAGATGTCGCTCGGAAAGCTGCTGTTTAGGGAGCTGCCGTCCGGATAGAATTGCTCGATGCTGACAATGTCCACGCCTTCCAGATTCCTGCTGATCTCGATGTGGCCTTTCCGGAGCGGTCCGGAGTGGATGAACAGAACCTTCTGTTTCTCTGACAGTTCCTTAGCAATATCCAGCAGGAGCAGTGTCTTGCCGGTCCCGGCGATTCCCGAGACGGAAATGACCGGACTCACGCTGTCGACCTCGTTCTTGCTGCCGGCCGGGTTTACGCCGTCGACCGGGTTTCTGCCGTCTGATTCGACGACTTTCGCCAGTTCACTGACGATCCTCCGCTTAAAATCTGCCTGCTGGTTGGTTAGGAAGTATTTGCCCTTAAGGAACTTCTCCGGATCGGCAATCGGGGAGATCAGGTACTCTGCCGTGCGGAACAGATTCCCGATCCCTTCCGGGAGGTAATCCTGAAAAACATCCTTTGCAAGTACCTCTGCAAGTTCTCTGAACTCACACTGACGGAGCTCTCCCGCGTCGTCGCAGACATACAGGAGGTCCGTTTCCATGACGTATGTGAAGGAATAGATCGTATGCGCGACGTGCGACAGATAGTAGCGGTTCTGCTGCAGCTGCCTGAGGATCCGCTCCTCCCCCACCTTCTCACTCTTCAGTTCGATATTGAGGATGCATCCGCCGTCAGCCGAGACTTTCAGCAGGTCAAACTCCTTGCCGATATGTTCGATCACGTATGAGAAAAAGAACCCGTCCAGAAGTCTGACCCAGCCATCGCCAATAAGCGTATCCCTCTCCATCAGATACGCAGCGATCCGGTCTGTGAGCGACCACAGGGTGGCAGCCTCATGCGGAGAGATCTCTTTCCCGTCTTCTCTGCCGGACAGGGCTTCCAGAAGCATCGACACCATCTGATGTTCATGTACCCTCGTGAGGAGGTGCAGGTTAACCGCTCTCATAACGTTCCTTTCCGCTCAGGAGTTTGATTCCCCTAAAAAACTATAGGACCAGCCGGATGAAAACTGTCCGATCCGCCCGTCCAGCCTCTCTCTCAGATATTCGAAGGCGTGATCCCCGGTGCAGTGACCCGTGAAGATGTGCTCAATCGGGGTTTTCTTTATCTCATCTGAGAGTACCTCAAGTTCTTCATCCGTCATCTTATAGAGGTGCAGGCCTCCGACATAGGCAAAGACATCGGATCTGCCCAGCATCTCCTGAATGTCCGCCAGGATATTTGCCATACCGGTGTGGGAGCAGCTGTTGAATACGATCAGCCCCTTCCCTGTTTCGATGACCAGGCTCTGCTCATGCGCAAAGGTATCAGGACTGCGCATTCCACCGGCGACCGTGTACAGGTCATTTCTCTTAGCGATGGATGAGTAGTCCGCCTTCCGATGCGGCACCAGCCGGATCCCGTCCGCTATCTCATGTACGCCGCCCACATATCGAATACGCGAAGCATATTCCGCGAGGATCCCGTTCCGGATGCCGATGTAGTTCAGTTTCCCCTCCTTGATGCCGTAGCAGTTTTCACAGGATCCCTCCCGCACCAGGAAAGGAGCTTTCCGGTTCAGGGCGAAGAACGCGTCCATACCATCCGAGTGGTCATAATGTGCGTGAGAAAGCACGCCGACGTCAACGGCGGCGAGGTCAATTCCCAGAGCCTCCGCATTCTGCGCAAAGAGGCTGCTCGAACCGGTATCCAGCAGGATCGTCCTGTCGTCGGCCCGGATCAGGATGCTGAGCCCCCATTCTCCTGCCAGAGGCTCCTGCGCGATATTGTCGATCAGCACTGTCATACGGACATTCTGGATCATCGCAATCACTCCATTCGTCATTTACTGTCATTTACCAAAGTTCAGTTTCAGTTTGGCGAAGAAATCCTCCAGGATATACCTGGAATCCACGCTCATATAGATCCGTATGGCCGGATTGTCGTCCTTCTGTACAGAACTGGTATCATCTGCAACCAGGGGCGCCGGAGTTTCAATGAACTTCCCGCATCCGGGATTGATCGCCAGCGCGATCGCTGGAGAATCCCCGAGCGACCAGCTCTCTCCCTGCGTCCAGCCTGCCCTCTCTGAAAGGTTATAGGAGACCAGGTTGTCGAACAGATGCTTTCCGATCGCGCCATACGGTGCGACCTTCAGCTCCAGTTCCGATATGCCGACGCTGACCATCGTGTACACATCCGACGGGACCAGCCACAGGCGAATCCCGCTCTGCAGCACTTCATTGGCCGCTTCTATGTCATTGCCGGCGTTGAATTCACGAAACGGCGCTTTCCTGTTCCCGGCGCCATGCGTACCGATCCAGATCACCGTCATCCGGTCCCGGATCGCCGGGCATCTCCGAAGGGCTGCAGCCACATTCGTGATCGCTCCCTGGCACAGGATGAAAAGTGGTTTCTCATCTTCTCTCAGGGCTTCCTCTATGATAAAGTCAACCGCCGGAGAAACTTCGCCGCAGATGCCGACCGGTCCCTCCTGGCCCGGATACGCAGGGACATCCTCTTTGTCCATCGCTTCCAGGATCGTCCTGATCTCCTGCAGGCTTTTCTCCGCAGACCCTTCTTCCGCAAAATGCACCGCGGTGATCCCTTTCACGATGAGTTTCGGGCTCATGAGCGCATGAGCGATCGCAAACGGATCGTCCGCTTCGCAGGCTGCATCCGTATCAACGATCACACGGATCTTCTTTTCCTCCGGTATCCTGTACATACTAAACTACCTTTTTGTTTGCCATATCACAGCCAGTCCGCTGCGCAGCCGCCGTTCTGTCCGACCTTGATCCCACCCGGAAATAAACAGCCGCCGTGCTTACGACAGTTCGCCCAACATCTGCGCCGGGTTGTCGGCTGCCTTCACTTTATCGAACGCCTTCACGATGATCCCGTTCTCATCGATCAGATATGTTGTCCGGACGACGCCCATCGTGACCTTGCCGTAATTCTTCTTTTCCTTCCAGACGTCATATGCCTGGATCACTTCTTTCTCCGTGTCAGACAGCAGCGTGAAGGGAAGGCCGTACTTTTCCTCAAACTTCTTGTGCGAAGCGACGCTGTCCTTGCTGACGCCGAGAACGACAGCCCCTTTCTCCCGGAACTGCGGATACAGTTCTCCGAACGCGCAGGCCTGCTTCGTGCATCCGCTGGTCATGTCCTTCGGATAGAAATACAGGATCACCTTCTGTCCCAGATAATCCGCAAGGCTCCTCATCTCTCCATTCTGATCCGGCAGTGTAAACTCCGGTGCTTTGGTTCCGATCTCCAGCATAATCCATCCTCCTTTTTCATTTCCAGTTGATCAGTGCTATCCCGCCGAGACAAACTATGATACCGGCAACCTTGTTCCAGGTAATGGTCTCGTTGAACATTGCCCTACCGACC
>CADCOU010000184.1 GCA_902803155.1 uncultured Lachnospiraceae bacterium
AGCCATGCCGAAGCCGTATTCCTATCTCGGAGATGACGGTGAGGTCACGGGTTATGACATCGCAGTCATCAAGGCGATCTTCGATGAGCTTCCCCAGTATGAGCTGGACCTCGAGATCACGGAGTTCCCGTCGATCCTGACCGGTATCGACGCCGGCAGATATGATCTGGGCATCAACTGCCTGAAGTCTACGGAAGAGAGACAGGAGAAATACCTCTTCTCGGATCCGTATCTGCTTGACCGCAATGAAGTCGTTGTACGTGAAGACAATGACGAAATCAAATCCCTTGCAGACTTTGCAGGCAAGTCTGTAGTCGATCTGACCGGGACCATCGGCGTTACGCAGATGGAAAACTACAATGCACGTACCGGGGCAGATATCAAGATCAATTACTCGGAAGCGGATTATTCGGTGCTTCTGTCTGAGCTTGAAGACGGCAAGTATGATTTCATGTACCTCAACAAGCTGACATTCGATACGCTGAACGCGGAAAAGTCCTACAAGCTGAAGACATTCTTCCTGACTCCGGAAGAGCAGGCGGAATTTGCGGACGGCGCGGATATCGAATCCACCTACATCCTTGCATCCAAGACGGATGAGGGACAGGCACTGATCGATGATGTAAACGGTGCACTTGCAACCCTGATTGAGAACGGCACCCTGGATGAATTTGCACTGGAATTCTTCGGAAGCACAGATTATGTTCCGACACTGGACGGGGCGGCAGAGACTGAAGCAGAGTGACACAGATCGGAGCGATGCAGGAACGTCGCTGGTGTTTTCAAAAAATATACAGAACCGGAAGGCCGCCTCAGTGGGCGGCCTTTTGTGTGAAGGCGACTGCTCATCACAGAGTATTATCTGACAGCGATTTTCCGACTGCGGAGGAAAGCACTTCACGCTCCGAGTGTTCCTATTATATAATTTGCTCGTAAGAAAGTGTGGCGCAAGATATTAGTAATAATATGAATTGAGAGCATGCAATGAGAGAAGAACAACAGATGAATAAGCAATATGACAGCGTCCGCCCGGCCGTGACGGATCAGGAACTGGCGCAGATCCTGGATATACTCAGGCAGAGGAAAGAACTGATCACCACCGTTGAATCCCTGACAGCCGGAATGATCTCTTCGAGGATCGCGGATATCCCCGGAAGCTCCGATGTGATGAGACGCGCATTTGTCACGTACAGCAACGAGGCAAAACATGAGATGGTGGATGTGAAGCTGTCAACGCTGGATGAGTGGACTGCGGTCAGCCATCAGACTGCAGAAGAGATGGCGGAAGGCGGCTGCAGGCATGCCGGGGCATCTGCCTGCGTGTCTGCCACAGGGTATGCCGGACCACCGTCAGGACCGGAGGATACTTCTGTCGGACATGTTTATCTGGGGTGCTGTTATCATGGTGAGTCCGTGACGGAAGAGCACTGGTACAGCGGGAATAGAAATGAAGTCCGCGCACAGGCGATGAACGATGCACTGCGCCTGCTCAAAAAAACATTGCAGAAAAAATGATTTTGGGTATTGCATTCTCTTCGCCCAGGTAGTATATTGTCTTCAGAACATATGAACAATCATTCATATGAACGAATGAACAAATGTGGGAGACTTGAGATCACAGCTGCGGATTTCGGAAACAGATTACGGCGGAGGGACCAGAATGAAGAAAAAATACAAACTGAATGAGATCGACTGCGCGAACTGCGCACTGAAACTGGAAGAGGCAATAACGGCGCTGGACGGAGTAACTTCCGCAAAGGTGAATTATATGATGCAGAAGCTCACCTTTGAAGCAGAAGAGGAAGGGATCGAAGAGATCGAGAAAGCTGTCCTTGCCGTTTGTAAGAAGATGGAGCCGGACATGGAGGTTACGGCACTGTAAAAATCAGACTCTGTCTTTTTGAGCGTGCTCCGTTGAGAGCAGTCTTCGCCGGATGCCGTCACAGGTATCCGGCTTTTTTCGGTATGGATAACAGGATGCCGGCCGGATACTGTTCAGGCAGGCACAGCATACATATACAGAAGAATTAAGCAGAAGGAAAATTCCATGAAACTCAACAAAAAGCAGAAGAAATGGCTTACCAGGATCATTGTTGCGGCAGTGTTGTTCGTACTGCTGGAGATCCTTGTACATGTGGGAATGTTTGAAGGCAGCAGATGGTGGATCGGATTCCTGTTCGCGCTGGTACCTTACCTGATTGTCGGATACGATGTCATCCTGAAGTCGATCCATAATATTTCCAGAGGGGATGTGTTTGACGAGAACTTCCTGATGATGATCGCGACGTTCGGAGCATTCGGTATCCGGGAGTATCCGGAAGCGGTCGCGGTCATGCTGCTGTACCAGATCGGGGAACTGTTCCAGAACTACGCGACCGGAAAGAGCCGGGATTCCATCTCGGACCTTATGAGCATTGCGCCTGATACCGCATGTGTTGAACGGGACGGCGAGACAGAGGAAGTTGATCCGGATGAGGTGGAACCGGGAGAGATCATCGTGATCCGTCCGGGAGAGAGGATTCCTCTGGACGGTGAAGTGCTGGAAGGCGATTCGCTGATCGACACGTCTGCGCTGACCGGAGAACCGGTCCCCCGCCGTGCGTCCTGCGGCGATATGGTGATCTCAGGCTGTGTGAACGGACAGGGACTCCTCAGGGTGCGGACCACGAAAGCCTATGAAGAGTCAACAGTCGCCAGAATCCTGGAGATGGTAGAGAGCGCAACGGAGAAGAAGACGAGAGTAGAGAACTTCGTCACGAGGTTTGCCCACGTCTATACGCCGATCGTCACAATCGGGGCTCTGATACTGGCGCTGATACCGCCCATTATCCTTGGCGGTGGCAGTGAGGTATGGTTCTCCTGGATCCGCCGGGCGTGCATTTTCCTGGTCGTGTCCTGCCCGTGCGCTCTGGTCATCTCCGTTCCGCTCGGTTTCTTCGGAGGCATCGGGGCAGCGTCGCGGATCGGCGTACTTGTAAAGGGCAGCAACTATCTGGAAGCCCTCTCCAAAGTCAGAACGATCGTATTTGATAAGACAGGAACCCTGACAAAGGGAGAATTCTGTGTAAGCCGTCTCCTGCCGGCGCATCAGGCGGTAAAGAGAGAAGGGGCCGATCCGGTCGGAGATGAGGCCTTGCGTGATGCAGAAAACAGGCTCCTGGAGCTAGCGGCGTGTGCGGAATACTATTCCACCCATCCGATCGCGGAATCGATCCGCGAAGCATATGAAAAAGCAGTCGCGTCTTCTGTATCCGATGCTGCAGCTGACAGTACGGAGAACAGAGATACAGTTCCACGCCGGGGGATCGATGCTTCCCGGATCGGGGATACGGAAGAGATACCGGGTCATGGACTGCGGACAATGGCAGATGGCCATGAGATCCTGGCAGGCAATGCGAAGCTGATGGCACTTCATGGCATAGAGGTGAAAGAGCCGGAGACAGGGGGCACGGTAGTGCACATCGCCTGTGACGGGGTATACGCCGGTACGATTATCATTTCTGATACGGTGAAGGAAGGCGCTGTCCAGGCGGTCCGGGATATGAAGGCTGCCGGAATCCGGAAGACGGTCATGCTGACCGGCGACCGCAGAGAAGCGGCAGAAGAGGTGGCCCGGGAGATCGGGATCGATGAGGTCCATGCGCAGCTTCTTCCGGGAGATAAAGTGGAAAGAATTGAAAAACTGATGCAATCTGAGTCCGGAAGCGGTACACTTGCATTTGTAGGGGACGGTATCAATGACGCGCCGGTCCTGATGCGCTCGGATGTTGGCATTGCCATGGGATCGCTCGGTTCGGACGCGGCAATCGAAGCGGCGGATATCGTGCTGATGGATGATGACATCACCAAGATTGCACGGACTGTGAAGATCGCCGGGAAGACACTTGGAATCATTCATACGAACATCATCTTTGCCATTGCGGTGAAGATCGTGATCCTGGTCTTAAGCATATTCGGGATCGCCAACATGTGGATGGCGATCTTCGGAGACGTAGGAGTTCTGATTCTCTGTATCCTGAATGCAATGCGTCTGCTGCGGCGCGACCGTTCCGCCTGAAAAAGACAGCTGAAACTGCCGCACATTCAGAGATAAGTCTGCAGGCTGCATGCAGTGGACTGCAGTGCCGGGATGACTGCGGCATATCAGAACGTAGACCGGGACGTCAGGACCGGGAACACAGGAGAATGGACAGGTATGGCAAGACGCAGACACAAAGTTCAGAAAAATAACACATGGGATAATCTGACAGGGTTCCGCTATGCCCACAGAGGTCTGTTCCATCAGCCGCTTTCCGCATCCGTCAAGGTGCTTATTCCTGCCGGAAAGCCTCTCTGGAAGTCAGACATTGCCAGATGGAAAAAGGAACAGAAACGGATCGTTCCGGAGAATTCCATGGCAGCGTTCCGGATGGCGGTAAAACACGGATTCGGGGTGGAACTGGATGTCCATCTGACGAAGGACGGTACTCTCCCGGTGTTCCATGACACGAATCTGTTCCGTGTCTGCGGGGTGAATGAGGTGATCGAGGACCTTACACGGGAGGAGATCGGCGATCTCAGGCTCCTGGACACGAATGCCGGTATCCCGCTGCTTTCCGACGTACTGGATCTTTATACATCGGAAAAGGCTGCAACCGAACGGATTGATACCAGGAAAACCGGTAAGTCAGCCGCTAAAAAGACAGCGGGTTCACAGTCATCGTCCGGGGATGAACAGAATCCGCTCCATTTGCCGCTGATCATAGAGCTCAAGGCTGAAAAGAACGCGAAACAGCTGTGTGCTGCGGTTATGGAAGTCGTCGACCGGTATCCGACGCTGAACTACTGTATCGAGAGTTTTGACCCCCGTGTAGTCTACTGGCTGAGAAAGAACCGTCCGGATGTGATCCGCGGGCAGCTCACCGAGAATTTCTGCAGGAGCCGCGAGGCGGTACGCCAGTGGGGGCATATCCTGACCTTCGGCATGTGGTGCGGCGCGCCGGACATTCTGTCGCGGCCGGACTTCATCTCGAGCAAGTTCCGTGACCGGAAGAACCTCATCATGCGCCTGCGCCACCGCCTCGGAGTCAAGCAGGTCAACTGGACCATCGAGAATCACCGGCAGATGAAGGATGTGGACCGCGAGGGCGGCTTAAGTATCTTTGAGAGATTCATGCCGAAGTGAAAAAATCTGTATCGATAGAACGATAGCAGTCAGAACAAAGTTGCGGCAGTTCACATATCGGAACGATGTGAGTCATGTAACGGAATAAAAACGACCGCGCCTGTTTCAAGGCGCGGTCGTTCGTGTTACTATGTCAGAAGTGCCGGATCATCCGAAGAAGCGAAGGATGAAGATGGGCACAAAGATCGCCGGCAGGTAATTCATGAGTTTCAGCTTGCCGATACCGGTCAGATTGATCCCTATTCCAAGGATCAGTATGGAACCCACACAGGTCATTTCCGCCACGACAGCGTCCGAGAGGAAAGGGGCGATCGCCTGGGCGGCGAGGACGATTGCGCCCTGGAATACCAGGACGAATGCGGCAGAAAAGAGCACGCCGATCCCCATCGAGGCGGAGAACATGATGGAGGAGATAAAGTCCAGGAGGGACTTGGTGAACAGCATGGTGTTGTCTCCGACAAGACCTGCCTGCAGGGAACCGACTATGGTCATGGAACCGATGCAGAACAGCAGGCATGCGCTGACAAAACCCTCCGCAATGGACTTCTTGTCTCCCGGACGTGAAAATCTCGTCTGAAGCTTTCCGGCAATGCCGTTGATCCCGTCTTCGATCCGGATCCCGGAGCCCAGGATGGCGCCTACTACGATCGAAATAATGGTGACAAGAGGATTGCTGCCCGAGAGCATCCCGGAGATTCCGATATACATGGTGCAGAGACCGATCCCCTTCATGATGAAGTCGGACAGGTCTTCCGGGATCAGCCTGGAAAACATCAGGCCGATAAAACTCCCGCAAAGGACTGCAACTGTGTTGACAAGTACTCCGATCATAACGTGACCTTTCTATACATGTTTCTGATAAGCCGCTTTTGGGCAAGATTATAGCAGAAATGAATATTCAATGAAAGACGGAAATATTTATGAAAGAGACCACTTTAGTCCATATCATCAAAGATGACTGCGTCCTGATGCTGCACCGTGTCCGTAAGAAAAATGACATCAACCATGACAAATGGATCGGCGTGGGCGGCAAGTTCGAATGGGGGGAGAGCCCGGAAGAGTGCATGCGCAGGGAAGTGTATGAAGAAACCGGACTTCTCATCGATGCATATCGATACTGCGGTATCGTCACGTTTGTATCGGATGAGGATGACATGGAATATATGCATCTGTTCACGGCAGACGGATTCCATGACGCGGAAGGTACGTATGTGACAGACGGAGCCTCTTCTCCGGATGCCCCTGAGATCCGGCTGAAGGAGTGTGAGGAAGGGGAACTGGAATGGCTTCCGAAGAGCAGGCTGACCAGCATCCCGCACTGGGTGGGGGACCGCCTCTTCCTGTCCCTGATCATGGACAGGGAATATCCTTTCTTCTCCATGAAGCTTGTCTACCGGAGAGGCGAACTCGTGCATGCATCTCTGAACGAGCACAACTGTCTTGTGACGGAGAGGCTGCTTCTCCGCCCCTGGCTTCCGGAGGATGCGTCTGACCTTTACGAATATGCTAAGAATCCCAACATTGGTCCGAGAGCCGGCTGGCTGCCGCACAAGGATGCTGCGGAAAGCGGGCAGGTGATCAGGGATGTGCTGACCAGGCCTGAGATCTATGCGATCGTTTTGAGGGATACTTCGACGCCGATCGGTGCAGTCGGACTGCAGAACTTCAGGATTACCGGACCTGAGGGGGAACTGGTATCGTTTTTTGATGAGAGGAAAAGTGAGGATCCGCTCTGCTGCACCAGGCAGGGGCATATGTACAGGATGGGGATGACGGAACAGTCGATCCTTCCGAACGGTCTGCAGGCGGAAGCAGAGCTGGGTTACTGGCTGGCGGAACCGTTCTGGCACCAGGGCATCATGACGGAAGCGGCAGAGGCGGTTCTGGAACACGGCAGGAAGCATCTGAACCTGTCCCGGGTCTGGGCAGATTATTATGAAGGAAATGACGCCTCCAGACGGGTGATGGAACGGACCGGTTTTCATTTTCATCACGTCGACAGGCACCGTGTGATCGAACTGCTGGGAGAGGAAAGAACTGCTTATGTGAATGTTCTGGAATGGGAGAAGCCAGCGGGAGCGGCAGGAAATGATCACGTCAAAAAATAGACGACACCGTGGGGCTTTTGTGTGGTATTATCAATTCAGCAAAAGGTTGTTCAAACGACGCAGAAAGAAACAGGATACATAACAGGAAAGGAAGCTGCCATGATCACAAATGACAAGGGTCTGGTTGAACTGAAGCATCAGGTGATCCGTGAAGTCTGCAAACTGGCCTGGGACGACGCGATCTCGCATGAGACGCGAGAAAAGCTCGTATACAAGTTTATCCCGGGACTCAAACCGAATTACCGGTGCTGTGTGTACAAAGAACGTGAGATCATCCGCGGAAGGATCCGTCTCGCGATGGGGATCAGTCCCGATATGAATCATCCCACCAAAAATGTGGTCGCGGTCATCCCGGCGGCCTGCGACGACTGCCCGATCCAGCAGCATATGGTGACGGACAGCTGCCGGTTCTGCCTGGGGAAAGCCTGTCTGAATGCCTGCAAGTTCGATGCGATCTCTCCCGGTGACACGAAGATGAAGATCGATCCGAACAAATGCAAATCCTGTGGACAGTGTGCGAAGGTGTGCCCGTTCGGCGCGATCATCCATATGCAGAGACCCTGCCAGAGGGCCTGCCCGGCGGACGCCATCTACTATGACGAAAACGGGATCTGTGTACTGGACGATGATAAATGCATCCACTGCGGACATTGTATTCACGCCTGCCCGTTCGGGGCTATCGGTTCAAAGATCTATGTAGTAGATGTGATCAAGGCGATCCGTGCAGGGAAGCGTGTGATCGCCATGTGCGCACCGGCAACGGAAGGACAGTTCGGTCCGGACATCGGCATGGCGTCGATCAGGGAGGCATTGAAGAAGGTGGGATTTGCCGATATGGTCGAGGTGGGCCTGGGCGGAGACATGACAGCCGCGTACGAGGCAAAGGAATGGATCGAAGCGAGGAAGGAAGGCCGCAAGATGACGACATCCTGCTGTCCTGCGTTCATCTCGATGATGCACCATCATTTCAGGCAGCTGTACGACCACAATATGTCGGAGACAGTCTCTCCCATGGTTGCGGTATCCCGCTACCTGAAGTCGCAGGATCCGGACTGTGTGACCGTATTCATCGGTCCGTGCATTTCGAAGAAGAGTGAGGTCATTCATCCGCATATCGCCGACAACGCGGATTATGCGATGACATACGGGGAGATGGTTGCCCTGCTCGATTCCAGGGAGATCAAGATCACTCCGGTGGAGGAAGACTATCAGGAAGCGTCCCTCTTCGGTAAGGGGTTCGCGGGAAGCGGAGGAGTCGCCAAAGCAGTCATCGAAGCCATGCAGGAGATGGGAGAGGATACTTCCGATATCAACCTGCTGCGCTGCGCGGGCGGAGAAGAATGCAGGAAGGCGCTGCTGCTGCTGAATGCAGGACGCCTTAAGGAAGACTTTATCGAAGGCATGATGTGTCCCGGCGGATGTATCGGCGGACCATCCAAACATCAGACAGAGCAGCTCGTCGGAAAAGCTCGTGTCAACCTGCTCTCGGCAGCAGACAAGCGGGGAATCCTGGAGAACCTGGCGAACTATCCGATGGATGAATTCTCTATGTACCGCGACGGACATATGGACAAAAAAGAATGACCATTTCGGAACACCGTCCGCGAATCTGCCTGATTGAACCCATATAATCAAAGAAGAAAGCATCCCCGGATGCTTTCTTCTTTCCTTTTTTTCTGATATTTAACGAATGCCACAATGTGTGCCGGCATATGGCAGCATCTCCGGATGCGGATCAGCTCTCCCAGGATGTCTCGTTGTCCGGATCGGAACTGACTTTCTTCTTATTGCGGAGGGCCGTCGTCTGGAAGGTAAAGTAGTCCGGGCGGTGGCGCTGCTGCGTGTATTCAAACATAACGCCTTCTGAGTTGAAGGTCTGTCCTGTGACGACAGCAAGCGCATCATATCCCTTCAGATCCAGGCTGTCCTCATCCATCTGCGTGGCTTTCTCAACAGTTATTGTCCGCTTGCTCATGACGATCGGCATACCGAGGTCTTTCTCGATATAGTTGTAGATCGAATGAACGCAGATCTCCTTCGTGAGTCCGGGAACCAGCTTTCTGTCATAGAGGTTGATATCAAAGATACAGGGATCTCCGTCCAGCGAACGGACGCGTTGGATATAGTAAAGTTCCGTCCCGACCGGGAATCCGGTATGGTTCGAAACATGCTCGTCCGCGGTCAGTTCCGTGAACCGGATGACCCTGGTGGTTAGATTCCCGAGATTGTTGCGCTTTGCGCTCTCGCGGAAGGATTCAATACCCGCAACCAGGAACGGCGGCGTCTGTGTTTTAGTATAGATAATGCGGACGCCTCTTCCATGCATCGGCTGGACGTATCCTTCCTCTGCAAGCATCGCAATCGCGCGGCGAACCGTATTGCGTGAACAGTCAAACCGGACGATCAGCTGATTCTCCGATGGCATCAGAGACTGGTAAGGAAGTTTCTCGGACTCGATATCTGACTTCAATTCCCTGTAGATAGCTTCGAACTTCGATTTAGGCATAACACATCTCCTGCATTTCTTGTTTAAACATACCACATATAATTATAATGGACAGACAATCTGCGTCAAGCGTAAATCTGGTCAAATTCCGTACTTTTTTCAACTACTTTTTCAAACTTAACTGTATGGTTCTTCGCAATATCCGTCGTGGAGCCACACATTACGGGTCCGGAAGACTTCGGCTGAATTGGTAACCGCTCTGCAGCAAATGCAACATTACAGAGAGAAACCGGATCACAACAGTTCCCTGAAATGGAACGACTTCCTGCCGGACGCATAGTCGCCCACGATCTGTCCGTGTCCGTGCAGGCGGTACTTATAGGTTACAAGCCCTTCCAGACCGACCGGCCCTCTCGCATGCAGCTTGCCGGTCGAAATGCCGACTTCAGCGCCGAATCCGTAACGGAATCCGTCCGCGAAACGGGTGGAGCAGTTGCGGTAGACGCCGGCGGAATCCACCAGAGACATGAACTGTCCGGCTGCGGAGTCATCATCGGTGATGATGCAGTCTGTATGATGTGAGCCGTAGCGGTTGATGTGCGCCGCTGCTTCCTCCACGCTGTCGACAAGTTTCACGGAAAGCACCAGATCCAGGTATTCTTTCCGAAAATCATCTCCCGCCATGATATCGTCCCCGGCTATACAGGCAGAGTCTGTACCGGTACCCGAAGAAGAGTTTTTCAGAATCTCCGCCGCCTCGGCGCTTCCCCTGAGTTTTACTCCGTTCCCGGCAAGGGCCTTCGCTGCTTTCGGAAGAAAGACATCGGCAATAGAACGGTGGACCAGCAGTGTCTCAGTCGCATTGCAGGCCGCCGTATACTGCGTCTTTGCATCGATCAGGATCGGAATGGCCATGTCAGGATCGGCGTGTTCATCCACATAGGTATGGCACACCCCGTCGGAATGTCCCATGACCGGGATCTTTGTGTGATCCATGATATAGCGGACAAATGCATTCGAACCGCGCGGGATCAGAAGATCCACGCAGTCATCGCATTTCAGCAGTTCGTCGATCTCACTGTGGGCGGAGGCCTGTAGCAGACTTCCCTCCGGGATGCCCGCTTTTTGTGCGGCATCGCGGATCAGATCGAAGAGTACCTTATTGGTAGATGCCGTCTCCCTGCCGCCTTTCAGGACTGCACAGTTTCCGCTCTTGATGCACAGGCAGCTGATCTGCACCAGCGCGTCCGGCCTTGCCTCGAAGATGATCCCGATCACCCCGATCGGTACGGTGACCCGCTCCAGGATCAGCTCTTCATCGAGCTCTCTTTTCAGAGTCAGTTTTCCGACCGGGTCCGGAAGAGCGAGCAGGCTGTTGATTCCGGCCAGGCAGTCACTGAGCTTGTGTTCGTCAAACTTCAGTCTCTTCATTACGGAATCAGCGATGCCATCCCGGTGAGCGCGGTCAAGATCCTCCCGGTTCGCAGCAAAGACTTCCTCTCTGTGCTCTGAAAGAGCTTCCGCGATCTCCCGCAGAGCGGCGTCTCTCACACTGACGGGCAGCGATGCGACAACGGGAGACACTTCCTTCATTTTTCTGACATTGTCACGGATACTCATAAAAAACCTCATACGCATGTTCCGGCGGAACCGTCTGTCTGAAATGAATACGTGAATTCGTGCTGTTTCTCTGATACTTTACCATACGCACAGCGATTTTACAGCAATAAAATGGGTTAACCAGAAGCTAATATGTTGATTTTTACAGACCTGTCCATTATAATACATACGTGAAAAAGGGCTCATTTTAAGAAGCTTTTTTACGTAGTCACCAACAAACAGCATTCAGGAAAGAGGTTTAATGTAATGGCGAATATTGATCTTACCAAGTATGGCATTACCGGCGTAACTGAAATCATCCACAACCCGTCAT
>CADCOU010000185.1 GCA_902803155.1 uncultured Lachnospiraceae bacterium
GACGTTCTGTTTGTCTGCACGGCGAACACGACCGATACGATCCCGGAACCGCTGCTGAACCGTATGGAGGTCATCCAGTTCCCGGGTTACACAGCGGTGGAGAAGTTCCAGATTGCGAAACGCCACCTGCTTCCGAGGGCCAGGAAGGCGACCGGGATCACGGAAGATGCTCTGGAAGTGACAGACGATGCGATCCGTGCGGTCATCAGCAATTACACGATGGAGAGCGGCGTCCGCGGACTGAAGAAACAGATGGATACCCTGTGCCGCTATGCCGCGGTAGAGATCGTCGAGAATCAGGGCAAGACGGCTGCGCCAGATCACAGGCAGAGTTCTTCGGAGGGTGATAAGGGCGGCAAGGCTGACGAAAAGAAGGCAGCCGGAACTTCAAAACAGAAAAAGACTGCCCCGGAGAAGGTCGTGGTACGGCCGGAAGACTTGAAGAAATATCTGGATCAGAAACCGATCCGCCACGATCAGGTGAAGGAGGAGAAGCGGCCAGGCATCGTGACAGGCCTTGCCTGGACGGCAGCAGGCGGGGAGATCCTGTTTGTGGAAACGCTGTTCACGAAGGGAACCGGCAAGGTGGTCGTGACAGGACAGCTGGGTGATGTAATGAAGGAGTCTGTCCAGATCGCAATCTCCCTGGTCAGGGCGATGTATCCGGACAAGGTAAAGCTGTTTTCGGAAAATGATCTGCACATCCATGTGCCGGAAGGCGCGATCCCGAAGGACGGACCGTCCGCAGGGATCACACTGACCACAGCCCTGGCGAGCCTCGTCACCGGTAAGGAAGTCAGCCCGACCTGGGCGATGACCGGAGAAGTATCGCTTCGCGGTGGCGTCATGCCGATCGGCGGTCTTCCGGAGAAACTGATGGCGGCTCAGAGGGCAGGCATCACGCAGGTATTTATCCCCGAAGAGAACCGCGATGACCTGGAGGAGGTCGCGGATGAAGTGAAGGATGCGCTGAAGATATTCCCGGTGAAGAAGGTCAGCGATGTCCTGGAGATGCTGGGCCTGCAGCCCCAGGTCACAGAGAAGAAGGGAAAGAAAAAGAAGGAGAAAGGGATCGAAGCGGATCCGTTCCGGAATGTGGAAGCATTTTGGGGAGTGAAGGAGAACCCCATCAAGATCCGCCCGGTGGAGTAAGCAGCTTTGGGGAGATTTATCTGATAATCCATTCATGGTTTCACGCACCGTTTTTGGATATATAATCAGATCAAAACAGCATATTCTTGACGCGATAATCCATATATGGTTTAATTAAATAACCATATATGGATTATTTGCGCGATAAAGCCGAACGTGCATGCCAGGCTTGCAGTGCTGTTGATCAGGGAAAAGGTGGGTGAATTCAATATGACTCCGGAAGAAATGCGTCAGAGAAAAAAGGAACTTGGGTATACCAATAAACAGATTGCCTTGCTCTCGGGAGTTCCGGCAGGAACTGTGCAGAAAGTGCTGGGCGGGATCACAACGTCTCCAAGGTACGAGACGATGCGCAGCCTGGAGGAGGTGCTTGCTCCGAAAGTACATCTGGGTGGGGCGTATCAGACTGAGAAGACGGATCCCGTTCCGATGATGCGGAAGAAGACTGCATACCAGGCTGATAAGCCGAAGGAACCTTATGTCTGGGACAGGCAGGGAACTTATACGCTGGAAGACTATTATGCACTGCCGGATGAGAAACGGGTCGAACTGATCGACGGCGTTTTCTATGATATGGCGTCCCCGAGCGGAGTGCATCAGGAACTGATCGGACTGATGTATCTCATATTTGCAGGATATGTCAGAGGGAAGAAGGGCTCCTGTAAGGTATTTCTTTCACCATTTGACGTACAGCTCGACCGTGACAATAAAACTATGGTCGAGCCCGACCTCATGGTGATCTGCAAAAGAGAGAATATCCTGATGAGGTGCTGCTACGGGGCGCCGGATCTGGCGATCGAGATCCTGTCTCCGTCTTCCAGAAGGAAAGACATGATCCTGAAGACGCATAAATATGAACATGCCGGTGTGCGGGAATACTGGATCATCGATCCGGATAAACGGCAGGTGATCGTCTATGACTTTGTCCATGAGAAGTATCCGATGATCTTCGGGTTTGAGGACCGTATCCCGGTGGGAATATGGGAAGGTGACCTGGAAGTTGACTTTAAGGAGATCAGCGCGGAGATCGCTTATCTGTACGAACAGGATGATGAGCAGGACTGAAAAAGAACATGCGGAGGTGAAACGATATGCGTG
The DNA here is from genome assembly GCA_902803155.1 of uncultured Lachnospiraceae bacterium. Classification (GTDB taxonomy): domain Bacteria; phylum Bacillota; class Clostridia; order Lachnospirales; family Lachnospiraceae; genus Porcincola. The sequence continues at coordinate 2,251 of CADCOU010000185.1, forward strand.
TCGGAATCGGATATGATGTGCACAGGTTTGCGGAAGGCCGGAAGCTAGTCCTCGGAGGTGTGGAGATTCCTTATGAAAAGGGCCTGCTCGGGCACTCGGATGCGGACGTGATCGTCCATGCGATCATGGATGCCCTGCTCGGGGCGGCTGCACTGGGGGATATCGGACAGCATTTCCCGGATACGGATCCGGCATATGAGGGTATCTCCAGTATAAAGCTCCTGGAGAAGGTCGGGGAACTGCTGGATGAGAACAATTATGTGGTCGGAAACATTGATTCGATCATCATTGCCCAGAAGCCGAAGATGATGCCGCATCTTTCGCAGATGCGCAGGAACGTTGCGGATGCATTGCATATTGATATGGACAGGGTCTCGATCAAAGCCACGACAGAAGAAGGTCTCGGTTTCACCGGACGGGAGGAAGGGATCGCTGCCCAGGCGACCTGTGCGCTGGAGGATCTCAGGGATGCCATCGCGGATATGAAGATGCAGGGAGGCGGATGCGCGGCATGCCCGGGAAGACGCTGATCCGGAAAGAACAGTCCGATCTCTCCGTTTTTCCTGTGTTTTACGGGATACAGGGTTTGACAACCGGGCCCTCTCTGCATACACTTGAGAAAAGAATCCGCCCGGCAGGGAACAGGCCGGCGGAGCGAGTGCATTTGTAATGGTTAAAGAAGGAGTATGCGTCATGCTTTTCTACAACACACTGAACAAGAAAAAGGAAGAATTCGTACCGATCATACCAGGCAAGGTATCTATCTATGTCTGCGGCCCGACCGTATATGATTTCATCCATATCGGAAATGCGCGTCCGATGCTCGTATTTGACACTCTGCGCCGCTATCTGGAGCACAGAGGATATGAAGTCAATTATGTGTCGAATTTCACCGACGTCGATGACAAGATCATAAAGAAGTCCATCGAGGAAGACATCCCCGCGCAGGAAGTCGCCGAGAGATATATCAAAGAGTGCAAGCAGGATATGGAGCACATGAATGTGCGTCCTGCGACTACGCATCCGCGGGCGACACAGGAGATCGACGGCATGATCGCGGTGAGCTCGGACCTGATCGCAAAAGACTTTGCCTATGAAAAGAACGGCACGGTTTATTTCCGCACCAGAAAGTTCAGAGAGTACGGCAAACTCTCCCATAAGAATCTGGATGATCTGAGATCCGGAGGAAGAAGCCTGCTGGTCACGGGAGAGGATGAGAAGGAAGATCCGCTTGATTTTGTCCTGTGGAAACCGAAAAAGGAAGGTGAACCTTACTGGGAGTCCCCGTGGAGCGACGGGAGACCGGGCTGGCATATCGAGTGCTCCGTCATGGCGAAGCGTTATCTGGGCGACACCATCGATATCCATGCAGGCGGAGAGGATCTGGTCTTCCCGCATCATGAGAATGAGATCGCCCAGTCTGAGTGCAGCAACGGGGTTCCGTTTGCGCATTACTGGCTGCACAATGCGTTCCTGAACATTGACAACCGCAAGATGTCCAAGTCCCTTGGCAACTTCTTTACCGTGCGCGAGATCGAGCAGCATTATGACCTGCAGGTACTCCGCCTGTTCATGCTGAGCGCGCATTACAGAAGCCCGCTGAACTTCTCCCATGAACTCATGGAGAGCGCCAAATCCTCCTATGAGAGGATCTGCAACGCAGTAGACAATCTGAGCTTCCTGATCGAAAATGCAAAGACGGAAGGGATGAGCGAAGCGGAAAAGGAAAAGGCGAAGGAACTGGAAGGCTTCACACAGAAGTTTGACGCGGCGATGGATGACGATATCAATACCGCAGATGCGTTCGCGTCGGTATTTGATCTGGTCCGTTTCGCGAACAGTGAAGTAAACGGAGACAGTTCAAAAGAATTTGCGCAGGCTGTCAAGGATGAGATCCTGCTCCTGGGCGATATCCTGGGCATGATATTCGAGAAGAAGGCAGAGGTCCTGGACTCTGATATCGAGGCTCTGATCGAAGAGAGACAGGCTGCCAGAAAGGCAAAGAACTTCGCAAGAGCCGACGAGATACGCGACCAGCTTGCAGGCATGGGGATCACGCTGCTTGATACCAGGGAGGGAGTCAAGTGGAAGAGAGCCTGAGTCTGGACAGTGTGATGGGACTGCCACAGAGGGACTGGTCGCAGTATTCCCCGCTGACACTTGCCTGGATCGGGGATACCGTTTTTGATCTGGTCGTCAGGACCACTCTCCTGAAGCGGGGAAACATGCAGACGGATAAGCTGCACCGTATCGCCTCCGGCATCGTCAATGCGAGAGCGCAGGCAGAGCGCATGGAGAAGATCCGACCGCTTCTGACAGAGAGGGAAGAATCAATCTATCGGAGAGGTCGAAACTCTGCGCCCTCCCATACTGCGAAAAACGCGGAGCGGAGAGAATATCTGGAAGCGACCGGGTTCGAGTGTCTGATCGGATATCTGTACCTGGAACGGGAATACGAGAGGCTGCTGGAACTAATCGGGGAAGTGGTACCTCAGTGACGGAGGCGCTTCCCTGTGGAGGGCATCCAACGGCAGACATATTTACAGAGATATGGTGGCCATACAATATTAATTTATATCAATATATGAAGGTATGAAGGAACAGACAGAGATGGGAACGGAGACTTCGGAAATCAAAGAGTCCATGATCGAGGGGCGCAATGCTGTGCGTGAGGCATTCCGTGCCGGGAAGACCATCGACCGTCTGTACGTGCAGGACGGCCTGAAGGACGGTCCGGTGATGGACCTGATCCGCAGGGCGAAGAAAGCGGATGCGCTTGTTGACTATGTACAGAAGGAACGCCTCGATCAGATGTCGGAGACCGGAAGGCACCAGGGCGTGATCGCACAGACGGCGGCCTGGGAATATGCCGAAGTGGAGGATATCCTGAGGAAAGCAGAGGAGAAAGGGGAAGCGCCGTTTATCTTCCTGCTGGATGAGATCTCGGATCCGCACAACCTCGGCGCCATCATCCGTACCGCAAATCTGTGCGGCGCACACGGGGTCATCATCCCGAAGCGCAGGGCGGCAGGTCTGACCGCGACTGCGGCCAAAGCAAGCGCAGGGGCCGTCAGCTATACGCCCGTCGCGAGAGTGAATAATCTGGCGCAGACGATCGAAGACCTGAAGAAGCTGGGACTCTGGTTTGTATGTGCGGATATGGACGGCGACCTCATGTATGACCTGAACCTGACCGGTCCGATCGGAGTCGTGATCGGCTCTGAGGGAAGCGGAGTCGGAAGGCTCGTGAAGGAAAAATGCGATTTCACAGCTGCCATTCCGATGAAGGGAGATATCGATTCTCTCAACGCTTCGGTGGCAGCAGGTGTGCTTGCCTATGAGATCGTCCGGCAGAGACTGAATAAATGCAAATAATGCTTGAATGAATCCTCGCACTTGTGATAATATGTCATTTGTGCCGCACGGACGGCATTTATTTGACATGGATAAGGAGTAATAGAGGTTATGAAGATCTTTCTGACAATTATCTTTCTTGCAGTATGTATTGCAATGATTGTTATCGTACTGATGCAGGAAGGAAAGTCTGCGGGCCTGGGTTCCATCGGCGGCATCGGAGAATCCTACTGGGGTAAGAACAAGAGCAGATCCATGGAAGGAAACCTGGTGAAGTTCACAAGGATCCTTGCGGCAGCGTTCCTGGTGATCGCACTTCTGCTGAACATGATCCCAGACAAGACGAAGGTCACGACACCGGCCACAACGGCTGAGACCGAGGTCGCTGCTGCCATGACGGAAGCTGCGGAAGCACTTGCCGAGACGGAAGCCTGAACATAAAAATATTGACACGGATTCTGCCCTGTGATAGAATCCGTGTCGTTGACGAATCAGTCAATAAGCTGCTGTGGCTCAGTCGGTAGAGCGTCAC
>CADCOU010000186.1 GCA_902803155.1 uncultured Lachnospiraceae bacterium
CATCCTTCATGTCATGTATCTGTATGACCAGCTGAAGGATCATCCGGAGATGCCGTTCTATCCGAGAACCTTTATCTTCGGCGCAAAAGCTGCCGCGGGCTACCGCAGGGCAAAGCTGACCATCAAGCTGATCAACTCTGTCGCGGACGTCATCAACAACGACGCCTCCATCGAAGGAAAGATCAAAGTCGTCTTCATCGAAGATTACCGCGTATCCAATGCGGAACTGATCTTTGCAGCAGCGGACGTTTCGGGGCAGATCTCGACTGCATCGAAGGAAGCGTCCGGCACGTCCAACATGAAGTTCATGCTGAACGGTGCTCCGACCCTCGGAACCATGGATGGTGCCAACGTTGAGATCGTTGAAGAAGTCGGCGCGGAGAACGCGTTTATCTTCGGCCTTTCATCGGAGGAAGTCATCAACTTCGAAAATAACGGAGGATATGATCCGAACTATTACTTCAACACGGATCAGGACATCCGCCGCGTACTGATGGAGCTGATCAACGGGAAGTACTCGAACGGCGATATGGAGCTGTTCCGCGAGATCTACGATTCTCTGCTGACAGACAAGTACGGACGTGCAGACCAGTACTTCATCCTGGCGGACTTCAAGGATTACGACAGGGCCAGGGCAGAACTCGTGGAAGCTTATCAGGACGAACCGCGCTGGGCAAAGATGGCGATCCTGAACATGGCTTCTTCCGGTAAGTTCACATCCGACCGTACCATCCAGCAGTATGAGGATGACATCTGGCATCAGACGCCGATGAAGGTAACGGTGTAAAGACAGAACCGGATATCTGAAGTCAAAGAAATAAGAATTCGGAGGAGGCATGCAGGTGCAGGCCTCCTCCGATTATTTACAACTCATAATGGTGAATGACATCCCGGAATGCTTCTTCGCCTTGAGCGATGCTCCTTAGGCGCTGGTATACCATGGAAACGGACGGTGTGTTATCCTTCTGCCTCCGTCTGGACACCGCCTTCGGTTTCCGCAGGCATCTCTTCGATCAGCTGTGTTTCCAGGGAGACCGCCTCTTCCGGCGTCTTCTCCATGGAATCCGTGATGGTCTCCCAGATATTATCCGTCTCGAATCCAAGAACCCAGATCGCGGTACCGCCAAGATCATACTTTGAAGTCAGCAGGACCTTGCGCTGCAGGGACTTTGCGTTCTCGATCCAGATCTCACACAGGACGCCGTCATCGGTATACCAGCCGACATAGTCCTGCGCGCATGCGGCATCCCAGGTGGGTGTAAGCTTCCAGGAATCCAGAGTGTTCTCTACCGCACGCATGGACAGTTCTTCGCTGTTCACATAAGTGTTTCCGCTTTCGTCGGAAGAGGTATACCAGATCCTGGTATAGAACGGAACCGCACTGATGAGCTTGCCTGCAGGCACTCCCATTGCCAGAAGGTTCTGAATGGCATCCTCCTCGTATGATAAAGACGCGACCGATCCGGCGGCTCCGCCCGCATAGTGCTCATCGTAGCCCATGTTGATCAGGTAGTCACAGACCGATGCGATCTCCACACGGTTCAGATAGGTATTGAAATCATAAGGAGGAACGAGGTCCACACTGAGGACCAGCTTCTTCCTGCGGCACGCGATGGATAGTTCGCGCAGAAACTGGGAGAAGCAGAGCCCGTCGGCTTCCTCCACATATTCGAAGTCGATATTGATGCCGTCAAGGTTATACTCCTCTGCGTAGGCGAGAAGCTGTTTTATACAGTTCCTTCTTGCCGCAGTAGAGGCAAGCATAACCGAAGTGTCCATACCGGATGAGAAATCATCGACCAGACCCCAGACCTGCAGGTCTTTTGCATGGGCCTTCTTTACATATCCGGCAGAAGCTTTGGAATCCACCTCACCGTCATTGCTCGAGAGGGAGAACCAGGTCGGGCTGATGACATCTACACCTGTCATCGCGGATGTCGCATCTTCGAAGGTATTGTTGCCGTCTTTCGTTGAAATCATGTGCCAGACAACAGAAACCTTTCCGTCGGGAGCGACAGAGGTATACTCCTGCGGAGTAAATCCTTCATTGAGAATGTTGACCTCGGCGGGCTGCGACATGCGGTTTGACTTCACGTATCCGATGAATCCGTCAGGCGTAAGGACCTGCAGCCATCGATCGGTCTGATCCAGGACCATCACCCGGTCTCCCTTGTTCAGATCCGTGAGGATCGGACTCTTGATACCGCCCTGATAACGTACGGCAGCATCCTTGGCAGCCTCCGCGGTCAGCGTATTTCCCCAATCATTGCGCAGATAAATGTGTTTCGTTTCTTTCTCATATGAGCAGGTGACATTTGTGTATTCCGCGATAAAGTTCATGCTCAGATAGAGATCGGAAGACTGTTCGGGGCGCAGCAGGATAATCTCCTTATAGGAGGCTTCCGACGTGGGATCACTGGTCAACGCACCGTCGATCACCGTATAGGAAGTCGAGTTGATCGGAATCTCAAAGGTTTCGAGCGGCGTGGTAAAGAGGATGCTGTGCAGCGTCTCGTCCCAGTAGAATCGTTCATTCAGAGAACTGCGCACCAGTTCATAAGGAATGTACAGAGCCCCGGAACCTGAAACAAGCGCGCGCTCTTTTGTATTATGGTCCTGGAGGACGATGGCAGCTTCATTTGCAGCCATGTCCCCGAAGTATTCCGTATAGGACATCCGTTTGCTGGTCGGTGTATACTTTCGGATCAGAACGACGGAGACGGCGGCGACTGCGATCAGCAGAAGAGAGAGAAGAATGTTTCTGCCGATGTGGGAGGGACGGCGCTTTGATGTATCCGTCCGGACTGCCGGCGCTGCTTTTTTTGCCGTGATGCTGCCGCGGGAGCTGTCCTCCGGACGCGGCGCAGGGGCATCCGCTGATTCTTCGGACAGATCCGGAGCCGGTCCGCTGTCTTCAGCGGAATCGGATGAACGGCCGGTCTGCGCAGTATTGTCATCCGGTCCGGATGTGCGGCCGGCCTGATCAGAACTGTCATCCGGAACAGAGCGCCGGGAACCTGCCTGCCGCCGCTGCGCGGCAAGCTCAGCAACCTCGCGGTCTGTCTCGGCGATCGCTTCTTCGAGTTCTCTTCTGCGCAGCGCTTCGGCGATCACTTCATCTGCCTCGAGGAGCGCGTCATTGAGTTCCTCCAGTCCGGTATCCGGGAGGTTTTCATCGGAAGGAAATAGTATATCTTTACTGTTCTTACGGTTTTTGTCGTCCTGCATGTCAGGCTTACCCTTCTTTGATCAGTTATCATACCTGTTCAGAATCTCTTAACCGTAAGTATATCAATTCAAAAAGTCTGTTTGACGCAGAAAATCTTAAAAAAGCCCGAATACTCCTGTAAGATTCCTCGGCATGGCGGGGCAGCCTGAAGCGGCAGAACGACAGGGTATCCGGGCCCGCAGACCGCACTATCCGCACCAGAGCGGACTGTCCGGAGTATCCCCCGGAAACCGGCGGGGACTTCTTCTGCCGGCCGCAGGACCCGGCATTCTGTCCGGCCGGTCCGGTCCGTCGATCTTTGTAAAATCGATCTCAGAGATCTTTTGAGAGCCGCTGCCATCCGGAATAAAGTCCATCATATAGGATACGCCTTCCCTGAGACACGTGGCTGCAACCTGACCGGGTTCCGCCTCCTTTCCTTCCAGGCAGATCCGAATCCCGGCCCGGGCGTATTCCTGCAGGAGTTCATACATTCCCCGGCACTGCCTGCGGCGGCTGCCTATCTGTTCAATCTTGTCGTGTTTCATACAACCAGATCCTTTCAAAAATACAAAACTGCTGATCAGTGCCGCGGTCATATCGCCCGCAGCCGCATGCTGCGATCCGTCTCCGCATCCGGAGGTGCTGTGTGATGTATCCTGCCTGCTATTTCAGAAACAGAGCGCTGCCTGCACTCTGATTATATATGTCTGACAATTCGCGTACAAAGAACTAATTGTGTGACAGATGGCGATTTGTGGAAATGGATAACAGATCCGGCGGAATTGCAGGGAAAGGTCATAGAGCAGGATTCCGGATCCGCAGATGGAAAGAGATATCCGGGAGTTTTCTGTAAGATATTCCGAAAACCGGTTACGAAAATGTGCGCAGGATACTAATATAAAATGCAATATAAAGTATAAGAGATGGGCGATGATACATATCAGGATGCGATCGATGTGCCTGCCTCCGGTCAGAAATGATTGAAACAATGCTATAAACATGATAGGGTTTATTATAGTTTATCGGAAAATACCGGGATATCAGAAGAAACCGTCTGAGAATAATCGTTCATTGCAGCGCGGATAGAGCATCAGGACAGTACGGAGGAAAACGATGAGAAGAAGATGGAGGATATGGACCGTAGTCTTCTGCCTGCTGTTTGCATTGCATGTAAATGCACAGGAACAGGAAACGGAGGGGTATTATGAAGATTTTACCTACAGGATTCTGGAAGACGGCAGCGCAGAGATCACATACTACAGCGGTGATGACGGATATGTTTGTATACCGGACGAGATAGAAGGTCATCCGGTTACCGGTATAGGTTACGATGCTTTCGGATACAAGGAAGAGCTTTCGAGTGTGGAACTGCCGGAAGGGTTAAAGACTATCGGGGACAGTGCGTTCTATGGCTGCAGCAGCCTGTCGTGGATCACGCTCCCGGACAGCCTGGAAAAGATACAGGACTATGCTTTCGGGGGCTGCGAAAGTCTGGAGAGCCTTGATCTTCCGGATGGTGTCAGGGAGATAGAAGGTAATCCGTTCCGGGGCTGCAGTACGGAGATCTATGTCTCACCGGATCAGTTAAGTTATGCCGCAATCGATGGTGTGCTGTTCAGTAAGACGGATAAAAAACTGATATACTGCCCGGCGGATGTCAGCGATTATTCTGTTCCGGCGGGAATCCGGGAGATCGGGGATTATGCGTTTGCCGGATGCAGCAGCCTGTACAGCATAGAGTTTCCGGAAAGCCTTGTCAGTATCGGGGAATGTGCGTTTTATAACTGCGAGAACCTGTCGGAGATCGGCTTTAAGGAAGGACTGATCAGCATCGGAACAGAAGCTTTTGAATACTGTGAGTCAATAGAGGATCTCCGCCTCCCTTCAAGCGTGAAAGAGATCGGGGATTATGCGTTTGAGGGCTGCGACTATCTGGAGGAGGTCCGGCTTCCGGACAGCCTGGAAAGCATGGGCAATAATGTCTTCTATGACTGTGAAGACCTGGAGACTATCGAGATCCCGGACGGAGTGACGGATTTTAAGAACAATCCTTTCAGCTGCAACAGGGTCGACATAAAAGTCTCTCCGGAGAATCCGGGACTTGCGACAATCAGCGGCGTGCTGTTCAACAAGAAAGATAAGAGACTGATCTGCTATCCGGGGAACGAGACAACCTATTCGGTTCCGAACGGGATCAAGGCGATCGGAAACGGAGCGTTCAGTGAATGCACGGAACTGGTAAGCGTAGAGCTTCCGGAGACCGTAACTTCGATCGGGGAAAAGGCTTTCTATGACTGCTATGAGCTGACGGAGATAAATCTGCCGGAAGGGATCGATACCATCAGTGACTTTGCATTCAGCTTCTGCGGAAAACTTACCGGGATAGAATTGCCGGAGACAGTGATCCGCATCGGGGACTATGCGTTCAATTCATGCAGCAGTATTACCTCCATGGAACTTCCGGAAGGGCTGGTCGGCATAGGGGAAGGAGCGTTTTCCGGCTGTTACGAACTGGAAAGTCTGACCGTACCGGACAGTGTTACGGATATCGGGGAATATGCCTTCGACGGACAGGGAGATATGACTGTCATGGTTACCAAAGGTTCTTATGCAGCACAGTACTGCAAAGAGAATAACATCCAGTATACCTATCCGGATGCGGACAATTGGCTGAACGGATAAATGGCCTGTATGTGAACCGTAAAGAAAAAAAACCCGCCATAAGGCGGGTTCTTCATGTTCATGAGAAAAATTCTCACGGAGCCTCGATTGCTCCGGTCGGGCAGGCGTCAGCGCAGGTTCCGCACTCGATGCAGGCATCCGCGTCGATGACATACTTTCCATCACCTTCAGAGATAGCGCCTACCGGGCACTCTTCTGCACAGGTTCCGCAAGCAACACATTCGTCAGTAATTGTGTAAGCCATTATCAGTTCCTCCTTAATGATTATTTATGCTGCATAAATGATTCATTTCAACTCCCCATACGGAGTTCTGAGCACATCATAATACAGCATACACAGATAGTACAAGATAACCTTTGACAGTTAACTTGAATGCGGGTTAGCGATGCAAAACCGCTGTTTGACAGAGAGAAATTAAATTGAGCAAAATGTACTTGCGGAAGAAACACTGACGTTATATAATTCCGTAAGACGCGCATATAGTATCGCGCACTATATTATAACGGAGGAAAGACATATGGTTCAGATCACGAAGGATATGACGATCGGTGAGATCCTCGGAGTTGATTTTGATCTTGCGGGCGTTCTGATGGAAGGCGGAATGCACTGCATCGGATGCCCGGCATCACAGGGAGAAAGCCTTGAAGAAGCTGCCATGGTTCATGGCATTGATCCGGATCTTCTGCTGGTCAAACTGAATACGTTCCTGCAGGAGAAAGGCTGAATGCCATCTCCGGCATGCGGAATACCGCCGATGGCGGTTCTGACCGGAATAATGAAAAACGGATAGGGAAGCATGCGCTTCCCTATCCGTTTTCTTTCATAGTCAGGAGCAGCAGCTCCATGGTCAGTTCGAAACTGACATTTGCCTCCAGACGTATCCGCGCCGTCCGCAGGGCAGTGAGGACAGCCTGTATGCCTTCGTAGGAGGCGAAGGCAGCCGCGCTGCGGATTTCCTGCACATACTCTTCATGCAGGATGCCGTTTGCGTCATCGGAGGCTTTGAAGTACAGGATATCCCGGTACCAGGAAGTGAACAGATCCAGAATGTCGCCGATCGTCAGTTTGTATGCGGTGAGTTCGCGCACAGCCTCCAGGATCTCCGGGAGCGTCATGTCCCTGATATTCAGGAGAATACGCATTGCAAGACTCAGGGCGTCTTCCGGGATCACGCGGCCGGAGGATTCGATGTCGATCAGGATACAGCGGGACCGGATGGTTTCCAGCATACGATCCGCTGAGTCGGTCAGCAGCAGGAGAACCACGTATTCAGGAGGCTCCTCCAGTGTTTTTAGGAGAGTATTCTGCGCCTCCGTGTTCATGAGATGGGCATCCGGTATCAGGTAGACTTTCCGTGCGCTGCTGAACGGGCGGATCTGAACATCCTGGGCCAGCCTGCGTGCATCCTCTACCGAGAAGGTCTTCGGTTTTTCATGTGTCCATGTGATGAGATCCGGCTGGTTGCCGTCGGCAGCCTGTATGCAGCTGCGGCATTTTCCGCAGGCGTCCACTGCGTCGGGAGATATTTCGGCGGACATATCACGGCTCCCGGGGAGCGGTCTGCGCGCTCCGGCGCCGGAGTCATCACTCTCAAAGGGTTCGCCGTGCAGGAGCCGGTCCAGCGTCATGCACTGCAGGGTCTGCGCGAACGCTTCCGCAACGGCGGCCTTGTCTGAACCCGCGTCACCGCAGATCAGATACGCATGGCTGACGCGGTCCGAGAGGATAGCCCTCTTCAGGAACGAGATGCTTTTCTTATGGCCGGTTATATTTCGAAAAGAAGCCATTATTCTGTCTCCTGTATGCTGTGTATGAACTGCGTGATCTCTCGGATGCAGTCTGCCCGGTCTCCGTTGTTGATAAAGCGTCTGGTGATTCCGGCCCGGGAAAGGTTTTCCTCGGAGAAATCTCTCTGATCAGCGAGAAAACGGCGGCACATCTCTTCATATCTGTGATTGCCCGGCTTGAATTCACGCTTCAGGGCGCGGGCGAGACGCATGCCGTCATCGACCTCCACATAGACAGGTACCACCCGGTCTTTCCCGTAATAGCTCCGGAGCTTCAGGTAGGATTCGAGTGTGCCGATCCCGAGCAGGTCACCGCTGCCGGTGCCTTCGTCGACTGTAAAATAGGTCCAGGGACCATGTTCGGTCTGATAGGTGCGCTGTTCGATCACCCGTCCTTCTTCCGTAAGCTTTTTCAGGCCTTCTTCATCGGTAAAATGATACTCCACGCCTTCTTTTTCCTTCGCGCGGATCGGACGGGTCGTCCATGGGATGATAGGGGCAAGGCGGAGAGAAGCGTCCTCCAGGAGCGCCTCATAGATCGTATCCTTTCCGGACGCGCTTTTTCCCATAAGATAAAAGATGTGGCTCATCTGCAATTTCCTTTCAGCGAAAACTATCAGCCGGACACGAAACGGTCCGTATCGTGCGGAGTGTAAAGTCATCAGTTCCCTGCAGTTCATATCCTGCCTGCAGCAATGCGTCTGTCCTGCGGATTACAGACGGCGTGATCTCTTCGCCGGGAACAAGAAGCGGTACTCCCGGCGGATAGAGGTACAGATATTCCGCGGATACCAGGCCGGAGGCTTCCCGGAAGACTGCGGTCTTCTGCTCCGCATGCAGCGCCCGGAAAACGCTGCAGCGGACGCGCGGCCGATCCTGAAAGAGGACAGCCTGCCGGAGAAGATCTGCGTTATCGACCGGCTGCAGTGAACCGGGCATATCATTCAGTTCTGTCAGAGCCTGCAGGAGACGCGTAAATCCTTCTTCATCGTCCGGGACAGAAGAGAGCAGCAGTACATAGGAAGGCGACAGCATCTCCGGCTGCAGGTGAAAACGATCTCTGAGCAGTTCATACAGCCTCGCGGCAGTCATATTCTCCGGCTGCAGCAGTATCCTGGACGGGTCGTCTGTTTTCAGCAGTCGGATCTGCGGGAACACTGCATGCTCCCGGAAATGCGTCAGCCGGCGTACATACTCGTGAAAGAGCATGTCCCCGTTCTCCGACAGCAGCCGGATACAGGAATCGATGGAAGCCATCAGGACATAACTCGGACTGCTGGTCTGAAAAACGGACAGCATACGGCGCAGCTTTCTCCGGTCGACCAGATCGCCGTTCACATGAAGGAGCGCCGTCTGGGTCAGGGCCGGAAGTGTCTTGTGCAGGCTGTGTATCACGATATCCGCCCCGAGTGTTACCGAGGAGGGCGGAAACGCGGGATGCATGCCGAAATGGGCTCCGTGCGCTTCGTCCACGATCAGTATGACGCCGTACCGGTGTGCGGTCTCAGCAATCGCACGGACATCGCTGATGACGCCGTCGTAGGTCGGAGAGGTCAGAAAGACCGCGGAAGGAAGCTTCTTTTCCTTGCCATGATCCGGGACCGGAGCTTCCGAAAAACGGCGCAGGACATCTTCCAGGTCTTCCGGCCTGACCGGTCCGTTTATGTCGTCCTTTGGCACAGGATATAGGTATTCGGCAGTGATATCCAGAAGACCTGCGGCATTCCAGGCGGACCGGTGACTGTTCCGGGCCATCAGGAGCAGGCCGCCGGGCGGTACGGAGGCAGTGATGGCAGCCAGGACACCGGCGGTACTTCCGTTTACCAGAAAATGCGTCTCGCTGCTGTGGTACAGATCAGCGGCCGCCTGCTGCGCAGCGGCCAGGACGCCGGTTGCGTGGTGCAGGTTGTCAAAACCGTCGATCTCTGTGATATCGAAGGAATACGGATCCTGCATGAATCCGGCGCGGCGTTTGTGTCCGGGCATATGGAACGGGTAGGCGTCTGATCCGCAGTATGCAGTTAGTCTGTCATATAAGCTCATGAATCGTATTCTGATCCGGCAGGCATGCCTGCGCGGAAAACGGGTTTTCGGAACTGCTATCGTCATTTTATCACAGGTTTGCGGAAACTTCTTTACAAAACGGCGGTTATCGCTATAATGAGTGCAACAAGGTGGGGTGTCCATGAAGATAGAAAAGATCAATGACAGACAAATACGCTGCATCCTGACGAAGGAAGATCTCGAGGACCGGAAGATCCGGCTCTCGGAGCTGGTGTATGGCGGGGAGAAGGCACGCGGACTGTTCCGCGACATGCTGATGAAAGCTGCGGACGAACTGGGGTTTGATTACAATAACAATCCTCTGATGGTCGAAGCGGTACCGACCGGACACGAACAGCTCGTGCTGATCATAACGCGTGTGGATGATCCGGAGGAGCTCGATACGAGGTTCTCCCGTTTTTCTGCCGATCGCAGCGGAAACAAGGACAATATGTTTGCCTCCCTGGCGGAAACGCTGACGGGAGCGGATGACATACTGAATATCCTGAAACGGTTCACACAGGCGCGCGGCGTGCAGGGCGTCTCTTCCGAAGAGAAGGAAGGGCGGGATAAAAACGGCACGGAGAACAGCGGCGGCAGAAAAAGCACCGGGCAGAAATCCCAGACCGGCCCGGCGGCCGTCCGTCAGCTGACCGAAGACGAAATATATCAGTATACGCGGTTTTATCTGTTCCGGACCCTGGACAACGTTATCCTCGCAGCAAAGGGGATCGGGAACGGGTATGAAGGTGAGAATTCCCTCTATAAGAATCCGGATGACGGCGCGTACTATCTTCTTGTGAGAAAAATGGATACGGATCCGGAACAGTTCAACCGGATCTGCAATGTACTGTCCGAATATGCGATGCCGATGGATTATGCGACCGGGATGGACGAATTCTTCAGGGAGCATATGAAGGTTATTATTTCCGGGACGGCACTGCAGGATCTGCAGAGCATATAGAGATATTGAAAACGAAGCGGCACAGAGAGATGGCGGGGTCAGGATGCTGGCCCCTTTTATTTGCACAGCAGAGGAAAACTGCTTATAATCAACACAGCCGGCAGAAAAGTGCCGGGCGGAATGAATCGGGATAAGGAATAATCAGATTATGATAAAGATTGTTGG
>CADCOU010000187.1 GCA_902803155.1 uncultured Lachnospiraceae bacterium
ACGACCGCCGACTGGCAGGATATCCGGAAGCAGGAAGAGGAACTGAGAGCCGCAGGCGTCTATGTCTGCCGCACCAATTACCGCGCCGCGCTGCTGGCGTCGGAGATCATTAAACTGCGGAGGGATGCATGATGACTGATACAAGCAAGATCCTGAAACTGTTCCGTTCGGAACTGATCGTGGTCAATGTCGGTCCGAAGTCTTTTGCAGACGTACTGGAAAAGCAGGGCTATCAGACACTGCAGGTGGAGTGGAAGCCCGCAGCCGGCGGAGATAAGCAGATGCAGGAACTGCTTGCTTATCTGGGAGGCTACTGATGAAGGTACTTGTCTGCAACGTGGGAAGCACATCCCTGAAATTTAAGCTTTATGACATGCCGGAAGCGAAGCTGCTTGCGCAGTGCGGCGTGGAACGCGTGGGATCCGACCATGACGCGATATTCCGCTATGAGAAATGCGGGAGCGGCAGGAAGATCTCTCACGAGAAGATCCATATTCCGGATTATGAGACGGGGATCCGCCTGTTTCTTGACTGTCTGACCGGAGAAGAGGCAGGGGTCATCGGGACGGTGACCGAGATTGAAAGAGTAGGTTTCAAGGCTACGCTCTCAAAAGGCCATTTCGGGATCCATGAACTGGACGAAGAGGTCCTTCAGGGGATGGAGGACTGGATCAGCCTGGCGCCGCTGCATAACCGGGCTTATCTGGATGCTGTTTCTGTCATGCGGGGATTTCTGCCCGAGGCACGTTTCATCGGCTGCTTTGAAACGGCTTTTCACAGGGACATCCCTCTTGAGCGGAAGATCTACGGCGTGCCTTATGAATGGTATGAAAACTACGGTGTTCAGCGGCTCGGCTATCACGGCGCGTCACACGGCTATATTGCCGACGTGCTGAACGAGCGGGGAGAAGAGTATAAAGCGATCTCGTGCCATCTGGGCGGGAGCTGCTCGGTATGTGCCATCGAAAACGGCAGAAGCGTGGATACCAGTTTCGGCATGAGCCTGGAGTCCGGGCTGATCCATGCGAACCGTGTGGGTGACATGGATACCAGCATGTCCTATTTCCTGCGCAGTGAGGGGGTAAGCGACGAAGAGATCCTGCAGGGCTTCCAGAAAAAAGGCGGTCTGCTCGGAATATCCGGCGTATCCAATGATCTGCGTTACGTAATAGAGGCAGCCGAGGCGGGAAATGCCAGGGCGAAGCTGGCAGCAGATGTGTTTGTCACCGGTATCGTTCATTATATCGGTGCCTTTGCCATGGATCTGGGCAGGCTCGATTATCTGGTGTTTACGGCCGGGATCGGCGAACATTCGGCATATATCCGCTCGCGTGTCTGCGAAAAACTGGGACTCCTTGGCGTCAAACTGGATGAAGACCGCAATGAGAAGAACGAAGAGGAGATCTCTGCTTCGGGATCTGCAGTCAGGGTGCTGGTGATCCCTACCAACGAAGAACTGGGCATTGCCCGGCGGACGTACGAATACCGATGAACTATCCTTATTCTCCCGAATTGAAAACGCCTCAGCGGATGCCGGATATCGACCCGGGGAAACCGGCAATGGCCGGCATGCTGAAGATCCTCTGCCGTACGCATCAGAAGCAGGCAGAGGCTTTTCAGCCGCCGTACGGCCTGCATCTCAAAAAAATTTCTGTGCCGTCAACTGACGGTACGGAGATTCCCTGTTATGTGATCGAAACGGAAGAAGCAGACGGAGACCTTCCGGGGCTGCTGATGATCCACGGCGGAGCTTTCTATCTGCCGGTCCAGACTTCTGCGCTGGCGCTTGCATGCGAATACGCGCGGAGACTGAATGCCCGGGTCTTCCTCCCGGATTACCGCCTTGTGCCGCAGTTTGCGGCACCGTCGCAGACGGAAGACTGTCTGGCTGTCTGGACAGAACTTTCCGAACACGCCGGGGAGCATTCCGTGGACCCGGAAAAGCTCCTGATCCTCGGAGACAGCGCCGGAGCCGCATTGGCAGCCGGCCTGTGCATAAGGCTGCGGGATGAGGGAAAAACGCTTCCGAAGGGACAGCTGCTGATCTATCCTGTTACGGATGACCGAACAGAGCGCTATGATTCATACGGACGCTATGCGTCGGCCTGCTGGTCTCCGGCGGCAACGCGGAGCATGTGGAGCGCTTATCTGAAGGGAGCGGATGAACGCTTTCTCCCGTGGCTCGTACCAGCCAGGTGCGGGGATCTGCGGGGTCTCCCGGCTGCTTATGTCGAGCCGCAGGAGATCGATGTGCTCTGCGATGAAGGCATCAGCTATGCCGAACGGCTGAAGGCAGCCGGTGTTCCGACAGAACTGAATGTCGTCAAAGGCTCTTACCACGGATTTGACAGTGACCTGTCATCGTCTCTGGTGAAGCGCGTGCTGGATCAGCGGATCAAAGCCGCTTTATCGTTTCTGGAGACGGTATGACGGAAACGCTTGTCCGACAGAAGAATGCTTAACTGAAATACAGCGCCGCCCAGAGCGGGATCGTAACGGCAGACAATGCCGTCGACAGGAAAATCAGCTTGGCTGACAGAGCCCGGTTTCCGCCGTAGATCGTGCAGAGCATGGTGGAGTTGGTAGCAGCGGGCATGGAGGCCATCAGGATCAGCACTCCCTTGAGGATCGGATCGACCTTCAGGAATGACAGCAGAAATGCCATCAGCAGACCGAGCCCTGCCAGGCGGATCAGTACATAGGGGATCGCTCTCCATTCAGTAAAGATATCCCGGAAGGGAATGCTGCCCAGTACCGAACCGATGACCAGCATGGCGCAGGGGGAAGTGGCCTGCCCGATAAAGGCGCAGCCGTCCAGAATGACGGAGGGAACCGGAACCTGCAGGAGATAAAGTATTGCAGCAAGGACACCGGCCAGAAAAGCCGGGTTCAGGATCTTTTTCAGGGGAAGCTTCCCGGCCAGCAGCCAGATCCCAAGAGAGAAACACAGCAGATTATAAGGAATATTCAGAAGAGAGCCGTAGAATGCGGCATTCCCTCCCAGAACGGCGGCGCAGACCGGGATGCCGATATAGGTCACATTTCCGCACATGGTTTCAAAAAGGTATACACCCTTATCGTCAGCCGGCGCCTTGAGCAGGGGGACGAAAATGAGTGCTGCGAGCCCGCTGATCAGAAACATGGCAAAGGAAAGTCCGAGCGCCGTCATGACACCCTTCGGGTCTACGCCGGAACCGGAGCTCAGAATGGCGCTGAACAGATAGAACGGCAGAATGACCTTAACGACGATGCCAGAAATCACGGCAGTCCCTTCTTCCGTCAAAACATGCAGTTTCCGACAGACAAAACCGGCCAGTATTCCAATAAATATGACGATGATCTGATGCAGTGCCGCAGACATAAAACCTCCTTATGAGAACAGAAGCCTTTTTCAGTCTAACAGAAAGACCTCTGCCGTACAGTTTGAAATTGGTGTTTTTGTCGGCAGATTCGACTGCTTTTAAGAGAAAACAAATTTGGGAACACGGGGACAAATCTGTGAATATTCACAATGAAACAACGGTGATAAGGTAAAGTTACAACATTTTCGTAACAAATCGCAGGAGGATGAAGATGAGTACGAAGACAAAGAAAGGCTTGCTGAGCGGCTGGTTCGAGTCCGATTTCTGGAACAGCCGGAT